>JBDTQC010000089.1:0-9900 GCA_039932405.1 Ideonella sp. | reverse complement strand
CCGTGAAAGCACGGCGTTTGCTGTCGAGCGCGCCCATTTCGCCCAGCATCGCCAGAATCCAGGTTCGAGTCTTGCCCGACCAGCCCAGCGCAACCGCGATCAGCACCAGTTGGAGGTCGTGGCGCAGCCCGGTGATCGATGGCGCGCTGGTGGCGGCAGGTGGTCGAGCTTCGCCTTGGCGACCCGCGCCTTCGCTCGGGACTGCGTCTGCCGACCCGAACAGATCCGGGGAGGGAGGAGGTGCGCCGCGTTGCGCTGCCACCTCAGCGGCTCAGCACCGCTGCGATGGCTACCGCAGTCGCGTCGACATTGCCGGTATTCAGGCCGGCGACACACAAGCGACCGGAGCGCACCAGATAGACGCCGAATTCTTCTTTCAACTGATCGCATTGCACAGCGCTCAGTCCGGTATAGCTGAACATGCCGTGCTGCTTCAGAAAATAATCGAAATTGCGATCGGGCAGCTTGGCGCTGAGCACCGCATGCAGTGCCTGGCGCATGGAAATGATGCGGGTGCGCATGGTTTCGACTTCGGTTTCCCATTGGCTGCGCAGATCAGCGTCCTGCAGCACGCGCGCAACCAACTGGCCGCCATGCATCGGCGGGTTCGAATAATTGGCGCGCACCGTGGCCTTCAACTGACCGAGCACATGGTCGGCCTGCGCCGGATTCGGGCAGACCACGTTCAAGGCACCGCAGCGCTCGCCATAGAGGCTCATGTTCTTGGAAAACGAATTGGCAACGAAGAAGCTGAGCCCGGAGTCGGCCAGCAGGCGCACCGCATAAGCGTCCTCGATCAGACCGTCGCCGTAGCCTTGATAGGCCAGATCGAGGAAGGGGATCAGGTCGTGCTCGCGCAAGACCGGCAACAGCGCCTGCCACTGCTCGCGGGAAAGGTCGACGCCGGTCGGGTTGTGGCAGCAGGCATGCAGCAGCACCACGCTGCGCGGTGGCAAGGCGCGCAGAGCCTCTCGCATCGCGTCGAAGCGCAGCCCGCCGGTGCTCGGGTCGTAATAAGGATAGGTCTGCACTGCCAGCCCCGCACCACCGAAAACTGCCTTGTGGTTGTCCCAGGTCGGGTCGCTGACGTTGACGCTGCTGTCGGGAAAATACCGCTTGATGAAGTCAGCGCCAACCTTCAGCCCGCCGCTCGACCCGACCGCCTGGATCGTCACCACACGACCTGCCTGCAGCGCGGGCGAGTCGACACCGAACAACAGCTGCTGCACCGCACTGCGGAAATTGGCCGCGCCTTCCATCGGCAGATAAGGCCGCGCCCCAGCGTTGTTGACGACGCGAATTTCGGCTTCGCGGACCGACTTCAACATCGGAATCCTGCCGTCATCGTCGAAGTAGATGCCGATCGACAGATTGATCTTGTCGCTGCGCGGATCTTTCTGGAAGGCTTCGTTCAGCGACAGGATCGGGTCGCCCGGGTAGGCTTCGACGTGATGAAACATGGTGGCGGCGTGGTTTGGTCGAGATGCGGGATTATCCCGCCCGCCGCCGCAACATCAAGCCAACGCAGCCTCGATGTCCGCACGCATCGATTCGGGTGAGTCGGTGGGCGCATAGCGCTTGATCACCTGGCCGTCGCGGCCGACCAGGAACTTGGTGAAGTTCCACTTGATGGCCTTGCTACCGAGCAGGCCCGGCGCCTGCTCGCTCAGCCACTTCCACAGCGGATCGGCGTTGTCGCCGTTCACGTCGACCTTGGCCATCATCGGGAAGCTGACGCCGTAGTTGAGCTGGCAGAAACTGGCGATCTCGTCGTTGCTGCCCGAATCCTGGGCGCCGAACTGGTTGCACGGGAAGCCGACGACGACCAATCCGCGAGCGGCGTAGTCGCTGGCCAAGGCCTCGAGCCCGGCGAATTGCGGCGTAAAGCCGCAGGCGCTGGCGGTATTGGCGATCAGCAGCACCTTGCCGCGCTGGGTCGAGAACGACGCGGGTTGACCGGTAATCGACAGGGTCTGGAAATCGTAGATGCTGGCGGCAGGGTTTGGCATGGACTGTCCATCGGGCGAGTGCAGCAAGCGACGATCGTAATGCGATCCGGCCGTTTGCGCTGACCAGTCAATGCTTGTCGATGCGCGCGATGGCCAGCAGCCGGTCGAGCTCGACCTTGTGATGAATGCAATTGCTGCGGTGCCAGCGCCGGATCAACTCCATCACGCCAGCCACCACCAGGCCGAACATCGCAATCGCGGTAAATGCCGATAAACCGAGCTTGGTCATGCCGGCATAAAACGCGCCCAGACCAAGGATGCACGCCTGCTCGTTGAAATTCTGCACCGCGATCGAACGCCCGGCACCCATCAGGTTGTGCCCGCGGTGCTGCAGCAAGGCGTTCATCGGCACAACCAGGTAACCGCCGGCCAGTCCGAGCAGCATCAGAAACGGCACCGCCACCCAGACATCGCGGATCAGGTTCAGGCCGATCACCAGCACACCCATCACGATGCCCAGCGGAATCACCGAGGTGGCGCGGTCGAGTCGCATCTTCGCCGAAGCGAGCACGGCGCCGACCGCCACGCCGACCGATACGACGCCCGCCAGCGAAGAAGCCTGTGTCGTTGTATAGCCCAGCGCCGCCGCGGCCCAGGGAAAGACGATGATCCGAAGGTTGCCCCCTACACCCCAGAACATCGTCGTGGTTGCCAGCGAGATCTGGCCCAGCTTGTCGGCCCACAGGCGGCCATTGCAATGCGAAAAATCGCGCAGCAGCACCAGCGGACTGCCGGCCAGCCGCTGCAGCGGCGCCTCGGTGCGCGGAATGTACAGATTGAAGATGGCTGCTATGCAATAGACCAGCACCATCGAGGCAATCGCGGCTTCCGGCGGCGTATCTACGCTGGTATCGATGAGTGGCAGGTCGAAGCTGAGCAACAGCGGGGCCAGCCGGGGGCCGACCAGTTGGCCGCCGAGCAGGATGCCGAGGATGATCGAGGTGATCGTCAGGCCTTCGATCCAGCCGTTGGCCTTGACCAGTTGCGACGGCGGCAGCAGTTCGGTGAGGATGCCGTATTTGGCCGGTGAGTAGGCGGCAGCACCGAGCCCGACGATGGCATACGACAGCAGCGGATGGCTGCCGAACAACATCATCAGGCAGCCGCCGACCTTGATGAGGTTCGAATAGAACATCACCTTGCCCTTCGGGACCGCGTCGGCAAAGGCGCCGACGAATGGCGCCAACACGACATAGAACAACGCGAACATCGGAGTCAGCGCCGGAATCTGCCAGGCCGGTGAGTGCGAGCTTCGCAGCAACTCGATGGCGGCCACCAGCAGCGCGTTGTCAGCCAATGAGCTGAAAAACTGCGCCGACATGATGGTGTAAAAGCCTTTTTTCATTCGCTGAAGCTTGCCTTTCAGGCGGCGCGTGTCGGCTGCGCTGGATCGCTGTGTGGGTCTTTTCTCGCCCGTTGTCTCCCGGGCGCGGTTTATAGCATGCGAGGCATTGCCGGCCCTTCAACTCAAGGCTTGCGGCAGAATCCGACGATGCCTCGTCCGATCGAAGCCATCATTCATCTCGACGCCCTGGCGCACAACCTGAAACGTGCGCGAGCCTGTGTGCCGGACGCCAAGGTGTGGGCCGTCGTCAAGGCAAATGCGTATGGTCATGGCATCGAGCGGGCCTACCCGGGATTGCTCGGCGCCGATGGTTTTGCGCTGCTCGACCTGGCCGAGGCCGAGCGCGTGCGCGCACTCGGCTGGCGCGGGCCGATCCTGCTGCTCGAAGGGTGTTTCGAGGCGCGCGACCTTGAACGCTGCTCGCGGCTGGAGCTGTGGCACACGGTGCATTGCGATCAGCAAATTGATTGGCTGGCTGCGCACAAGACCCAGCATCCGCATCATGTTTTCCTGAAGCTGAACAGCGGCATGAACCGCCTGGGCTTCACACCTGCGGCCTATCGCTCGGCTTGGCGTCGCCTGTCGGGCCTGACCCAAGTCGACAGCATCACGCTGATGACGCACTTTGCCGAGGCCGATTCGCCGGCCGGAATCGAGCGCCAGGCTGCCGTGTTTGCAGCGGCCACTGCTGAGCTGCCGGGCGAACGATCGCTGCACAACAGCGCGGCCAGTCTGCGCTTCGGGTCGGAGTTGGCATCCGACTGGATTCGAGCCGGCATCATGTTGTACGGATCGGCGCCCGACCATCCACTGCACCGCAGCGCCGACTGGCAACTGTTGCCGGCCATGAGCTTGCGAGCCCGCCTGATCGCGACCCAGCAGTTGCAGGCTGGCGATAGCGTTGGCTACGGCAGCCACTTCGTTGCCAGCCAGCCGATGCGAATCGGCATTGCCGCCTGCGGCTATGCCGATGGCTATCCGCGCGTCGTGCCGAGCGGCACGCCGGTGCTGGTGGACGGGGTGCGGTGCGCGCTGATCGGCCGGGTGTCGATGGATATGCTGGCGGTCGATCTGGGCCCGGTTGCCGAAGCGGGCATCGGTTCCGAGGTCACCTTGTGGGGCAACAGCACGGGTGGACAGGTGCTGCCGATCGACGAGATCGCCGAAGCCGCGGGTACCATTGCTTATGAACTGATGTGTGCACTGGCGCCACGGGTTCCAGTGAAAGCGACCGATACATGAATGCGACTTTGCGCCTGGGCTGGCGGCCAATCCTGATCGCCTACGCGGCGTGCTTGCTCGGGCTGGCGGTGCTCGATGCGATCTGGCTCGGAATTGTGGCGGCCGATTTCTACCAGACGCGCATCGGCCATTTGATGGCTACCACGCCCCGGCTCGACGCGGCGCTTGCCTTTTATCTGATCTATCCAGCCGCCATCGTGTTGTTTGCCGTCAAGCCAGCCATCGAGGGCGACAACGCATCCAGCGCCTGGCGACTCGGCGCTGCGTTCGGCTTTTTTGCCTATGCGACCTACGACCTCAGCAACCTGGCATCGCTGCGCGACTGGCCGGTGCTGGTCAGCGCGGTCGACATGGTGTGGGGCACCGTGCTGAGCGCCACCACGGCCTGGCTCGGTCATCGTGCGGCGCGCGCCGCCATGGCTCGTTATCCATGATCGATGCGGCAGCGGCGCCGCAGTTGCGCGCCCTGCTCGAAGCGGAATCGACGTTCACCGCCATCCGGGCGCAAGGCGCCGGCGGCCAGAATGTCAACAAGGTATCGAGCGCGGTGCACCTGCGCTTCGACATCCGCGCATCGTCGCTGCCCGATGATTGGCAAACGCGCTTGCTGGGCTTGCGGGATCAGCGCATCAGCGATGACGGCGTGGTCGTGATCAAGGCGCAGACCTCGCGCAGCCAGGAGATGAACCGCACTGATGCCCTGGATCGCCTGCAGGAGCTGATCGCCAGCGTTGCCAGGCCACCGCGGGTTCGGCGGCCGACCAAACCGACCTTCGGTTCGAAGCAGCGGCGCCTCGAATCGAAGCGCCAGCGCGCGCAGACGAAGGCCGGCAGAGGGCCTGCCGGCGAGTGATCAGCGCCGCGCCACCCCGATCGCAACGCTGTAACTGAGTTCGACCACCGGGCTGCTCAAGCGCCCTTTCAGCGATTCGATCTGGCCAATGCCGAGCTGCCAACGCTGGGCGCCGTCGGCCCAGCCGACGCGCACCATTGGCTGCACGACCGCACCGCCCCGGCTGTCGACGCCGCCCCCTCCGGCTGCGCCGGCCAGCAACTCGACACCCCACTGCAATCCGGGCTGCTGCAGCGGTGTCGCCCAGGCCAGTCCGATCAGGCCGGCACCATAGGCCCCGGCTTTGCCGCCGGCGGCAAACTGGATGCCGCCAGTCAGCTGCAGGTGCTCGTCGAGTGCGGCGCTGAGCGGTCGGCGCATCCGGATACCGATCGTCTGCACCGCGTCGGTGCTGCCGTCGCGAAAATCCATCTTTGGAAAATGCCCGAACACCGCGCCCCACTCGAAATCGTCGCGGCGCAGTGGCAAGCCAGCGTTGCCCGGGTTCGACGCAACGGGGCGATCGAGCGTGAAGCCGAGCGATACCTGCAAGTGATTGGCGCGGAAGCGGCCATCCGGGGCGATGGTGCGGCCGGCTTCAAGGCCGAGCACCAGGTCGTTCGGCAGATCCCAGCGCGCCGTGGCTGCAAGCTTCAGCAGCGCACCGCCGCCTGTATCGACCGCGCCTCCGCCGGCCATGCCCACGGCCGCGCGCACGCCAAGGTGTGGCGCTGACGAACCGCTGCCGTCAGCGGAGCGCCAGAGTGGCCATTCCTTGCCGAGGCCGACCAGCAGCTCGGCATATCCATCGGAGCCGCCCTGGGCCGCTGCGGCCGCCTCGAGCGCGAAATAGGTACCCGGACTCAACCAGTGATCGGCACGCAGGCCGCCATAGCCGTAGTGAGCGCCAGTGGTGGCGCGGTACTGGCCGACATTCAGCCACAGGCGGTCGAAGCCGAAACCGTTGCGCGCGGTGCCGTTGCCGCTGGCAAGCGATCCGGCCGACTGAGACCGGAATTGGTCGTCGACCGCGAAAACCAGGCCGACCTGGTTGCTACCGATTCGCCCGTCTGGAAAACTGACGCGTGATGCGCTGATTCCGAGCCAGCCCGGCCCGACTGGCCACGACCAGTCGAGGTGTGGCCGCAGCATCAGCCCTGAACCGACCGGCAGCGCTGCGCCGCCGCCACCGCCGACGGCCAGGCCGGCTTCCAGGCGGCTGCCCCATGGGCCATTGGTGCGCCACAGCGCTTCGCCACCGATCACGAACAGACCACCGCGCTGTCCGGTGGCGGCGCCGAAAACCACCGGACCGACGTGCCAGCCGTTGCCGATTCCCAGCAGGGCCGAAGCGCCAACCAGGCCCATCGACTCGTTGCCAGGCAGGCGCAAGCGCTCGGCGCCGACCCGCCAGGTCAACGGCAGGCTGCCCTGCGCGACGGCGGGTATCGTGAAGGTAGGCGCGGCGTCCGCTGCGCTGGCCGCTGGTGCAGCGAGCAGCAGCGCGGTGGCCAGCGCGGCTGACATTGCCGCCGTCATTGCCGCTGTCAGTGCTGTCGTCAGCGGAGTTGTCAGCGGTTTTATCTTTGGGGCGCAGTGCGCCCCCGAAACGCGCGAAAACCGGTCAGGGCGTGAGGCTCCTGAAGCGTCGGCACCGCAGACCAATCGGTAAGTCGGATTTGGCAAGGAATGTCCCGGACTCGCCCCCATTTTGGCGGCCGCGAACGCTACCATGCCGCGCGCCAGAACTCACCAGCTCGGAACCGAAAATCGATAGGTCACGCCGATTCCGACGTAATCGGCCCGGAACTTCTCCTTGACGGCGCCCAGTCTCGCCAAGGTCTGCCCGGCCGTGGCATAGATCGCCAACCGATCGCTCAGGCTGTAGTTCATGCCAAGCCCTGCCTTTAAGATCGGGCCGTTCGGATTGGCGCCGATCAACAGCTGCCCGAAAAACTGGAACCGATCAGCCCTTTCAAACCTGGTTTGCAAGCCCAGTCCCGCAACCAGCTCCCCGTAACCCGGGTAGCCGAGATAAGACGTGTATGCGCCGCTGACCTGGATTGGAATGTAGACATGATCGCCGATGAGCTTGTCCATCTGGATGGAAAGCATGTTCAGCCTGGTCTGATCATCGCCTCTGAACTTGATGTTGTACTGGGTCTGTTGAAACAGATTGAACCGATAGCCGCTGTAGACGCCGGTTTCACCCGGGCTGCCATCTCCGGCGTGAATGTGATAGTTCAAAGCTGCACCGAATGTGTAGTTCTTAGACGTCGCCTTGGGTGCGAACATGTATCCCGCTGACAGCGCAATTCCAAGGTTCTTGCTGATCATGTATTCAGCCGAAACCTTCGGATAGATCAGCAAGCCTGGACCGGTGTCGATGATCTCGGGGGCGTATCCGCCGGAGCCGATGCCCAATTGGCCATAGATGGCAACTTGCGGAGATACCGGGAACCGATAGCCAGCGCCGCCGAAGACCTGGTTGTACAGCGGCCTGCCGCGGTAACCGGCGGCCGCATTGAAAAACCAGTAGCTGTTCTTCGTCATGAAATGCGAGAACTGCATGTCGACCATGTTGATGGTGCGCTTGTTCGACCCCTGTGGATCGATCTGGTCGAGGTTGTCCAGACCCAGACTCAACATGTTTTCGCTGTCTGCAGCATCGGCGTTGGCGCTTGACGCAGCGGCGCGTTCCCCCGAGCTTGCATACGAACCGATCGCGTATGAAAACGGCGCTTGAACGTACAGATTGAACTGCGAATGATTGATCGATGAATCGGTGAATTTCACCCTGGAAACATTCGCGCCGACAGAAAAGTCTCCGAAGTCGTATCCGAGGCCGGCGTAAGCCTTGATGAACCCGCCACTGCCGGAAATGATCCGGCTCTGCACCACACTTTTCCCGCCGCCTCCGCCGCCCAGCGACAGCCCGCCATCGACAAAGAGGTTGCCGTAGATCTTGCGCTGAACATGAGCGGTCGCGTCGAACACCATGAAGCCGCCATATTCACCCTTGAACAAGGGTGCGTGGCCACCGATCCCCAGGTACAACCAATCGTTGAACTTGTTCAGCACATGAAAGCCGATCAAATCGAGTGATTGGTTGCCCCTGACCGGAATGATCTGGTAGTCAACCATCACCATCGCTTCGGCCTGGGTGGGTTTGGCGGGTTGCGCCGGCGCCTGCTGCCCGCCCGATTCAACTCCCGCCGGTTCACCTGATCCGGCTGCAACCGTTTCCTGAGCCGCCACCCGAAAGTTGGCGAACAGCAGCAGGCCCATCAACGCAAACCCGCCGGACATCTTTCTATTCACGGAATGTTCCTTACTGATATGCCTTGGTGGCCGCGGTGAAAGCGCTGCAACCGGCCGGATGGCCGACGTTCATGCCATTCTCAGCCAGATGCGCCGCGCTCACCAGTGTGCGCGAATTGGCGACATCCTGGCGCGTGGCAATCCGGCTGCCGACCTCGGGCCACAAAAAATCGACAGCGGGCAGATTGCCCGCCAAGCACACCCTCGAACTGCCGAGTCGGCGCGACCTGCGCCCGGCGACAATCGCCCGATGGCCAAGGAACGCTCCGTCTACACCTGTACCGAATGCGGCGGTACCAGTCCGCGCTGGCTTGGCAAGTGCCCGCATTGCCAGGCCTGGAATACGCTTGAGGAAGGAGTCGCCGAAACCACCGGCGGCACCAGGCACCGCTACCAGTCGCTGACCCGCAGCCAGCCGGTTGCCACGCTCAGCGAGATCGATGCCGCTGATGTCGCGCGCACACCGACCGGCCAGGAAGAACTCGACCGCGTGCTCGGCGGAGGGGTGGTCGCCGGTGGCGTGGTGCTGATCGGTGGCGATCCAGGGATCGGCAAGAGCACGCTGCTGTTGCAGGCCGTCGATGCCTTGTCGC
This sequence comes from Ideonella sp., assembly GCA_039932405.1. Classification (GTDB taxonomy): domain Bacteria; phylum Pseudomonadota; class Gammaproteobacteria; order Burkholderiales; family Burkholderiaceae_C; genus Ideonella_A. The sequence continues at coordinate 558 of JBDTQC010000089.1, read as the reverse complement.
ACCAGATGAAGGTGTTGTACGTGACCGGTGAGGAAAGCACCGCGCAGGTCGCATTGCGCGCGCGTCGGCTCGGCCTGACGGGTCAATCGGTGCGGGTGCTGGCGGAAATCAACCTGGAGAAGATCCAGGCGACGATTGCCGCCGAACAGCCGGCCTTTTGTGTCATCGATTCGATCCAGACGCTTTATTCCGAGCAGCTGACTTCGGCACCGGGTTCGGTGGCGCAGGTGCGCGAATGCGCGGCGCAGCTGACACGCAGCGCGAAGACCAGCGGCACGACGATGGTGCTGGTCGGGCATGTCACCAAGGATGGCACGCTGGCCGGCCCGCGGGTACTCGAGCACATCGTCGACACGGTCTTGTATTTCGAAGGTGATACGCACAGCAGTTTTCGGCTGGTGCGGGCAATCAAGAACCGCTTCGGCGCGGTCAACGAGATCGGCGTTTTCGCCATGACCGAGCGTGGGCTGAAAGGGGTCAGCAACCCGAGCGCGATCTTCTTGTCGACGCACGGCGAGCCGGTGGCCGGTGCCTGCGTGCTGGTCACGCTCGAAGGCA
>JBDTQC010000088.1:0-10024 GCA_039932405.1 Ideonella sp. | reverse complement strand
TGCAACCCGTGGCCCGCCTGGCGACCGAGGTCGAAGCGCGAGGAGAGGGCGAATTGCACGCGCTGCCCGAGCTGGGCTTGCCCAGCGAGATTCGACCCTTCGTGGTCGCGATCAATCGGATGTTGGGGCGCGTCTCAGAGGTTCTGCAGGGGCAACGACGGTTCATTGCCGATGCCGCCCATGAACTGCGTTCGCCGATGACCGCCCTGTCGCTGCAAGCCGAGCGGCTGGACGCCACCGATCTGCCTTGTCAAGCGCGCGAGCGCCTTGAGATCTTGCGACGCGGTATCGAGCGGGGTCGAGCGCTGCTGGAGCAATTGCTGGCCTATGCCAGGGTGCAAACCGTTGACACAGCGAATCCGGCCAGCTGCGAGGCACGCATCGTCGTTCGCCGGGTCCTCGAGGATCTGATGCCCCTGGCCGAAGCCAAGAACATCGACATCGGCATGAAGGATGGCGACGACGCCATTGTCGCCATCAACGAAGCAGATCTGGGCACGGTCCTCAAGAACCTGATCGAGAATGCCATCCGGTACACGCCAGAGGCGGGAAGGGTTGACATTGACGTGCAGCCCGCCGGGGTGATGGCTACCGTTGTGGTCGCAGACTCCGGTCCCGGCATCGCGCCGAGCGAACGCGAGCGCGTTCTGCAAGCCTTCTATCGCACGCTGGGCAGCGACCAGATCGGCTCGGGCCTGGGGCTGGCAATTGTCAAGACCATCGTCGATCGGAGTGGCGCTCAGCTTCACCTTGACTACGCCGACGAGAAGAAGGAATCGGGCCTTCGCGCAACGGTTTCGATTCCTCTCGCTGTCGCCCCCACTGAATTGGCATGAAGGATCAAAGCCGGCTTCGCTGGCAGCGAAACGACTGGCACAGGCCACGACCCTGATACATATTGTCCTCTCGCTGGGATCTACCACTGTCCTGACAAGCAGGAAAGCAGCCCGGCAGCCCGCTCATCGAAGGGTGCACTGGCCGCTGGTGATCGGTTTGATCACGCCCCAACGCACGCTGCCGCGATGACTCCCGACGGGTGCGCGCTCGGGTCTGGCCCAAGGAAGTGTCCAGGTCCCGCTGGCGTCGGCGCGCTCCAGCAAGGCCTCGAGCTCGGGATTCGGCGCTGCATGGCCGGCCTTGTCGGGCGTCACATCGTCGAGGATCAATGCGCCGCAGTCCGCGATTGCCTCCTGGTTGACCCACGGTGACTTGAAGTGCTTGCCGTCGATCAGCACGGCCAGCCGTCGGCTGCTGTTGGCGATCAGGTTGCCGCCCAGCCAGATGTCGGATACGACCAACCGAAGCGGCACGTCGGTATGGTTGCGCCACGTCTGCTGCGACATCTGCGCCAGCACGGCGCCAGGAAAATTTGCCCGTGTGCGGTGGCCCAGATGGTTGGCCAGCACGGTCTTGCCCAGTGTCAGGCCGAGGCAAAGTACCAGCTGGCCGACCGCGACGACCTGGACCGTGCGTTGCAGGACGCTCTTCGAATCGATGCTGCGACTGGTTGCCATCAGCAGCACGCCAACCGTGAGGAAGCAGTTCGCGCCCCAGCGCGTCTGCAGTTCGGCTCTGCTGGCCAGGCCATAGGCGACGGTCATGAGCAGCGGAGAGAGCGTAATGATCCACAGGAACAACCGGTCCGGCGCGGCCAGCGGTCCGACCGCCGCATGCGCTGGCGGTTCAGTCGATGCCCGCGCAGCATGAAATCGACGGGCCGACCTCAACACGATCGCAGCACCGATCAGGAAGGGCAGCAGGCGGAGAAACTGCATGAGCAGGAAATCCGCGAGGCTGCGCACGATGGCAGCTGCACCGGGCAGTGCGTGGGTCACCGAGCGTGCATAACGGAAGGGCAGGAAATCGGTGCGGCCGAGCCAGATCACGTGCGGAAGCAGGACCAGGGCAAAGACCGCGCCAGCGATCAACAGGCCAATCAGGGTGCGGCGGCAATGCATCCTGCGGTCGAGCAACAGGTACAACAGCAATCCCGCCAGTGGCAGCAGCGCAACGTACTTGACCAGCATGGCGAGGCCTGCAAACAAGCCGACCAACCCCCACCGCCACCAGCCGGGGCGCCGGGCCGCGAAGTGGAAACACAGCACCGCTGCAGCCTGGAACGGCAGCAGCACAGTGTTGTGGTTGAAGGCATCGCCCCCGATGTTGTGATAGGTCACCAGCGAGGTGAGCAAGGTCGCGATCAGTGCCCGGTTCGGCGACATGAACTCGCAAGCCAGCCGCCAGGTCAGTGCCAGCGCGACGACGATGCACAGCTGCGTGGCGGCGAATGGCAGGACCACCGATGCACCAAACACCTGAAGCAGGCCGTGCATGATCCAGGAAGGCAGCGGCGGATGCTTCCAGTAGCCGTTCTCCAGCGAGAACGCCCAGATGAACTGTTCGGCGCTGTCGATCTCGGGCGAGCTGTAGGTCAGTCCAAACGCGCTGCTCCACAGGAACACCTGGGCCAGCGCCAGCAATGCCAGCAGCGCGGCCGCCTGGCGCAAGCCATCGTCCGACGCAGCGGGTGTCGCCGGGCGGCCGAACAGCCGGCCGATCGCAGAGATGTACACGTTCGAAGCGGTCGCTGCTAGTGAATGGAGGGCGCTGCGCAGACCATCCTGCAGCCGAAGGGCGCGATTATGGGATCAGGCGGTGCCGAACCGGCAAACAAGGCGATTGTTGTGAACCGCTGCCTTGATCGACCTTGCAAGGCAGCTTCAGAAGTCTGGCGGTGCGCGCTGCGTGTCAGACGCCGCGGATCACCAGCGCGACGTTGCTGCCGCCGAAGGCAAACGAATTGGACATCATGGCGCGCATCCGCAGCACGCGCGGGCCCTCGCGAACGATGTCGATGCGGTCTTCTAGCGCGCTGCCGCGCACATGTGCGCTGGCAGGCACGCGTCCCCGTTGCAGGGCCAGCACCGTGGACACCAGTTCGAGCGCGCCACCGGCGCCGATCAAGTGGCCGTGCAGCGCCTTGGTGGCACTGACCGCGACGCCGCGCGGCCCGAACAGTTCGGCCAGTGACGCCGCCTCGACCGCGTCGCCCACCTCGGTGGCGGTGCCATGCGCGTTGACATAACCGATCTCCTGCGGCGCGAGCTGCGCGTCATCGAGGGCGGCACGCATGGCGCGCAACTGACCCGCGGCATCGGGGCGTGAGAGGTGCACCGCATCCACGCTGTGCCCGTAGCCGGCCAGCTCGGCGAGCGGCGTTGCGCCGCGTGCTCGTGCATGGTCAGGCCGCTCCAGAACCAGCGCCGCAGCGCCCTCGCCGAGAACCAGGCCAGACCGCTTGTCGTCGAACGGGCGGCAGCTCGCGGCGGGGTCGTCGGGGTCGGGCGGCGCCATCACGCCCATGGCCTGCCAGGCCATCACCGAGGCGTGGTTCAGCATCGATTCGGATCCGCCCACCAGCGCCATATCCGCGCGGCCCTGGCGCATCAGCATCAGCGCTTCGCCGATCGCCTGTGCCGAGGATGCGCAGGCGTTGGATACAGTCAGCATCGCGGCTTGCAGCTGATACTTCATCGCCAGGTGCGAGGCCGCGGAGTTGCTCATGATGCGCACCACGGTGTAGGGATGCAGGCGTGGCACGTCCTTGGTCAGCCATTCGGTGTAGGACTGTTCGATCGAGTGCGAGCCGCCGATGCCTGTGCCCCAGGCGCATGCAGCGCGCGTTGGGTTCTCTGACTGCGCCGGCAGGCCGGCCTGCTGCCACGCCTCGTGGGCCGCATGCAATGCGAGCAGGCTGTGGCGGTCGTACAGGTTGCGCTGCCCCGGTGGCAGATGCTGGCCGAGCGGGTCGGTGACATCGGCGGCCGCGTATGGCGCCAGGCCGCGCTTGGGCTCGCCCGCGTGCAGGCGCACGCCCGAGTGTCCCTGCTCGAGCGCATCGGCCAGGGCAATGGCGCCCATGCCGAGTGCGCTGCAGGCACCGACGCCAGTGATCCAGACCGCCTCGCGCGCCATCGCTCAGGCGGAGACGGGTGTCTTGCTTGCGACCAGTTCGTCCACCAAGGCCGCCAGGCCAGTCAGCGTCGGCTGGACCATCGCGCGCTTTTCTTCGATGTCGATCCTGTACTCGTCCTCGACCGAGAACAGGAAGTCGACCAGCGACAGCGAGTCCAGCCCCAGTTCAGTGAAAGTCGCCTGAGGATCGATCTTGCCGTCTTCGAGGCCCATGTTCTTGTGGGCCATCACGAGTAATTTTTCAAGCGTAGCGCTCATGCAGAGTTCCTTGTGGTTGGTGGATCGTTGCGGACTGTTCCGCTGCCTGCAGCAACGGCACGACACGGATCAGGAAGTCGGACGCGGCAGCGGCCACGGCGACTCGTTCGTTGTCCAGGGTCAGCATGTGGTAGCTGTCATGGAACCAATGAACTTCAGGCTTGCTGCCCAGCTGCGCCGCCAGTTGGTGCACCGTGCGTGGGCCGCTGACGTCGTCCTCAGTGGCGTGCAGCACCACCGCCGGCGCCGTGAGCTGCGGCAAGCGCCGGCGCACGTGCTTCATCAACCGGGTGGCCTGATGCAGAGACGCAGCTGGCAGGCTCGCCGCACCGGCGGCCGAGACATTCTTCGACGCCATCGCCTGTGCCACCCAGGCGCGCAGGCGCTCGTTTTTCAATCCATAGGGCTCGGTCTCGCGGAAGCTGAGCCGGTTGCGCAGCCCCGGCAGGTAGGCCAGCGGCAACAGGCGCCGCCAGGGCGAGACGTTCCAGCCATCGAAGTGCAGCGTCGTCGAGACCAGCACCAATGCCGCAACCGGGCGCTTGCAGGCCAGCGCCAGGGCCAGCACCGCGCCCATGCACAGGCCACCCACCACCACCCGATCGTGGCGCGCGGCGAGTTGATCGAAGTGCTGGCAGGCGAGCCCGACCCAGTCCTCGAACGGCGGCACGTGAGCCGCACGCTGACCGTCGGGGCTCACGCCATAACCGGGCAATTGCGGGGTCGACACGTGATAACCGGCGTGGCGCAGTTGTCGCCCGAGCGGCATCAGCTCGAGCGGATTGGCGCACAGGCCATGCAACAGCAAAACGGCCGGACGCGGGTCGAGGGCTTGGGGCATCCGAGAAGTCTGACGACCCAGGGTGTCGGCCACTTGTCTCGGACCTTGCTGCAAGCTGTCTGCCGCCGCGATAGCCCCTGCGACTGACCGCCAACCGCGTTTTGCGACAGCGTTCTGCAAGCTTCGAGGCGCAGGCGGCAGGCCCGGACGATATGCTACGAGCGATGCGCATCCTGTTGATCGAAGACGATGACGTGCTCGCCGAATCGACGGCGCGCGCGTTGCGCTCGCAATCCTGGATCGTCGACTGCAGCGCGCGCGGCGAGCCCGTGCCGCTGTCGCTGCGCGAGGACCGTTACGACCTGCTGATCCTGGACGTGGGTCTGGCCGGGATCGATGGTTTTGAAACCCTGCGCCGCGTGCGCGCCCAGGGCAGCGATCTGCCGGTGCTGCTGTTGACCGCGCGCGATGCGGTCGAGGACCGCGTGCGCGGTCTCGAAGGCGGTGCCGACGACTACCTGGTCAAGCCCTTTGCACTCACCGAACTCATCGCGCGAGCGCGAGCACTGGTTCGGCGCAGCCAGGCGCGGGCGAGCAACCAACTGCGGCTGGCCGACCTGCGCATGGACATGGAGGCGCGGCGCGCGTATGTCGGTGCCGAACCGCTGCCGCTGTCGGTGCGCGAATGGGAGGTGCTCGGATTCCTGCTCGCGCGCGCCGGCAAGGTGGTGGCCAAGGAGCAGCTCGCCTCGTCGAGCCAGGGTTGGGACCAGGGTGTGAGCGACAACGCGATCGAAGTCTGCGTTTCCCGCCTGCGCGCCAAGATCGAGCCGGCCGGGCTCAAGCTGCGCACCGTGCGCGGTCTGGGTTATCTGCTCGAGGAGGCTTCCGCGAATGAACGCGACGGCGTCTGATCGACCGCTTGCCGGCGCGACCTACAGCCTCAGGCGCAGGATGCTGTTGTGGCTGATGGTGCCGCTGCTGGCATGCGCGCCGCTGCTCGGCTATGGCCTGTACCGACTGATCAACGCAACGGCCATCGAGTGGCTCGACGAGTCACTCGGCGACACCGCGCTGGCGCTGGCCAGCCTGATCCGCGAGCACGACGGCAAGCTCAGCCTGGAAATCTCCACCGAGACCAACCGCGCACTGCTGTTCGATCGAATGGACCGCGTCGCGGTGCTGGTGCTCGACCCGAAGGGCCAGGTGCTGCATGGTGATTCGCGCCTGAGCGCGCTGATCGACAGCATGACCAAGCCCGCGCCGGGGCAATGGAGCTTCGCCGACTTGCGCCTGGGCAGCGAGCCGATGCGCGTGTCACGCTTGACCACGGCCTGCGGCAGTGGGCTGCTCTGCCAGGTGGTGGTGACCGAGACGTTGGTCAAGCGCGATCAGCTTCGCTCGCAAATTCTTGTGTCCGTGGCGCTGGCGATTTCGATGCTCGCGGTGCTGCTGGCGCTGGGCGGCTGGCTGGCGATCCGACAAGGCCTGCAGCCTCTCGAGCGACTGGGTGGCGAGATCGAACGGCGCAGTCTGGAGCGCCTCGATCCGCTCAACCCGGCCGTGCCGGTCGAACTGAGTCCGTTGATCGCTACGTTCAATCGCTTGTTCGAGCGCCTGCGCGAAGCCGCAGGCGCGCAGCAGGAGTTCCTCGCCGACGCCGCGCACCAGTTGCGCACGCCACTCACCACGCTGCAGACCGAAATCGATCTGGCGCTTCTGGAACCGCATGGGGTCGAGGTCGACCCGATGCTCAAGCGCTTGCAACGGGCGGTGGTGCGCAGCGTGCGCATGGCCAATCAGATGCTGTCGATGGCACGCGCCGACGCCAACCCGACCGAGCCGCCGCGGCGCCTGGACCTGCGAGACATCGCGGCTCAGGTGGCCGAAGAATGGGTACCGCGCGCCCTTGCCCGCAACGTCGATCTCGGTTTTGAACTGGAGAATGCGCCAGTGCTCGGTCAGAGCTTCCTGCTGTGTGAGCTGCTCGAGAACCTGATCCACAACAGCGTGAACCACGCCGGCGCAGGCGCATTGGTCACGGTACGCACCCTGTGCAACATGAAGACCGCGGTGCTGGAGGTCGAAGACAACGGGCGCGGCATCGCGCCTGGCGAACGCGAGCGCGCGCTGCGCCGCTTCCACCGCGGCAGCAATGCGCTCGGCCAGGGCAGTGGTCTCGGGTTGTCGATTGCGGCCGACATCGCCAAGCGCCATGGCGGGCGGCTCGAGCTACTGGACGCAACCAGTGGCACCGGTTTGCTGGTGCGGCTCACGCTGCCGCGGGCCTGAGCGTGATGTCTGCTCGACGCGGATCCACATCAAGGTGCGGCCCGAAAAGGCCTGGCTGGCCGAACCGGACGCGAGCGATAGGCAGCTTGAGCCTCTCGGCGTCGATGGTGCTGATCGCGGCGCTCGCTTGTGACGCGGCGCAGGCCGCTGGCAGCCTGCTTCTGATCGAGGCGCCGCCGCCGGTTGCGACCTTCGCGGTCGGATCCTCAATGTGGGCGCTGCCTGCCTACCCAGGTTCACGGCGCGAGCGCTGGACCTTGCTTCCGGGCCTGGACTGGTACGCGCCCTCTGGCCTGTTTGCGTCGACTGATCTCGGCCTGGGCTGGAATCTCTCACGCCGCCGAGATCTGCAGGCCGGACTGCGACTTTGGCCTGATCTCGGCCGCGGCGGGCGCGACCTGCCGCGCGGTATCAATGCGGTTGGCCCGCGGCTGCAGGTCGAGGGCTTTTTCAACTACCAGCTCCTGCCGGTGCTTCTGCTGCAGAGCGGTGCATCATTCGGCGCTGGGCGCGACCGCGACGGTGCCCAGCTCGAACTCGGCGCAACTTCAGGCTTGCCGATCGGCAACGACCTGCTCGGCATCGGACTTGCGGCGACCCTGGCCAACCGAGCCTACCGTCAGAGCACGGCCGGCGTGTCGCCGGGTGAGTCGCAGGCCAGCGGCCTTGCGGCCTGGCAGGTCAGCGGCGGCTGGCATGACGTGAGCCTGACGCTGAGTTTCGAACACAAGTTCGATGGTCAGTGGCGCCTCGACGCGCAGTGGATCGCCGCTTGCTTTCTAGGCGATACGGCGCACTCACCGCTCGTCAAGTCGCGGCGCCAAGACACGGTCACGATGACGCTCTGGTACGCCTTCTAGTCATCGTTGCTTGCGCCTGTGTGTGCCACCGCACAGACATGCCGGCAGCGCCGCGGCTACAACGGGGATGTCATTCCTTGCTGGCAGCGTTGCCATTGTGTGCACCGCTGCTACGTCCACGTCGCTGCCAGCCGCCAAGCCCTGAACACGGCGATCCGGGCTGGCCGAAAGTCAAACATCATGAACTCCCACACCGCCCAGCACCTGGCGCTCGCCATCGTCTTCGCGTCCGGCTCGACACTTCTTGCTTCCCCGCCAGTGCATGCCCAGACCGAGGAGGGTGGCTACTTCTACGGAGGCCTGTCCTTGGGTGCGGCGCGTGCGCGCATCGACCAAGAGCGGATCACTGCCGGCCTGCTGAGCAATGGACTCACCGTCACCGGCTTCTCGCGCGACGAAAGCAGCTCCTCTGGACGGCTGTTCGGCGGCTATCAGTTGAACCGCAACTTCGGGCTTGAAGGTGGTGTTTTCGACCTCGGCCGCTACAGCTTTGCTGCCACCACGGCGCCCGCCGGCAGCCTGGACGGACGCATCAGGTTGCAGGGTCTGAGCCTGGACCTGGTGGGCACGCTGCCGCTAAGCGCGCGCTTCTCGCTGCTCGGCCGCATCGGTGCCCAAGCGGCGTGGGCGCGCGACCGGTTCAGCGGCAGCGGTGCCGTGGGCGTGACCAACCCCAACCCTCGCGAGCGGGCCGTCAACCCCAAGCTCGGTCTTGGCGTGCAGTACGAGTTGAACCGCAACCTCTTCATCCGAGGCGAAGCCGAACGCTACCGTGTCAACGACGCGGTCGGCAACCGTGGTGGAGTGAACGTGTTCTCGGTGAGCTTGGTCGTACCGTTTGGCCGCGCGCCCGAGCCCGCACCTCGAATGGCCGCCGCACCTGCCTATGTGCCGCCACCAGCGCCGCCGCCGATGATGGCCGCACCGCCGCCGCCCGCACCGATCGTGCAGGCACCGGTCGCACCACCTCCGGCGCCAGTCGCACCCGAACGCCGGCGCGTCAGCTTCTCGGCCGAGTCGCTGTTTGCGTTCGACCAGTTCAACATCAAGCCCGAGGGGCGCGCTGCACTCGACAGCTTCGCTGCCGAGGCGCGCAGCACGCGCTTCGATCTCATCACGGTCGAAGGCCACACTGATCGCCTGGGCAACGAAGCCTACAACCAGCGCCTGTCCGAGCAACGCGCACAAGCCGTCAAGGCCTACCTCGTCGAGACCGGCGGCCTGGATGCCGCCAAAGTCAGGGCAGTAGGCAAGGGCGAGGGCAGCCCGAAGACCAGCCCTTCCGACTGCGCCGGCAAGCAACCCAAGGCGCGCCTGATCGCCTGCCTGCAACCCGATCGTCGAGTCGAAATCGAGGTCACCGGCACGCGCTGAACCAACGGTCCGAGTGCCTGCAGCAGCTGCAGGCCAGGCCGGCAAAGCAACCGCACATCAGCCAGCCCCACTGGCCCTCCACCCAAGGGACGACACATGTTTGAGCTCAAGCGAATTTTCGACCTCCGGATCGGCGTGCTGCCCGCACTGCTGGCGGCCTTCATTGCCGGCTGCGGCGGCGGTGGTGGGTTGGACCCCATCCTCGGCACACCGGGCATCGGCGCTTTACCGACGGTGACCGCAACCACGCCGGTCGCGAGCTCGCCGGTCGCAACCGGGGTCGCGCTCAACAGCGTGGTTTCCGCTGCCTTCAGCAAGGACATGGCGCCCGCATCGATCACCGCCAACAGCTTCACTCTGAACTGCCCCACGGGTGCACCGGTGCGTGCTGCGCTGAGCTACAACCCCGCCACCCGGCTTGCGACCCTGACACCCGAGACGGCGCTGCCGCCCGCCACGCTGTGTGTCGCCACGGTCACCACCG
>JBDTQC010000087.1:0-10037 GCA_039932405.1 Ideonella sp. | reverse complement strand
ACCAGTCCGAGTGCGCAGGTCAACAAGACAAAAACGAGATGCCTGCAAGTGCGTGATTTGATTTCTTTGAACCGTGGAATGAAAACCTCCTGCTGGCGCCGTTCAGGTAGGCGTACTTTGCAATGCTCCGCTCGTCTGCAGCGAATATGAAGATCGGCCGAGGCCGTGCGGGTGTAGGACTCCAGCGCTTTCATTGCGTTCCGCCTTGTGGGCGCCGCTTGCCGCAGCACACGCGGTTTCCGCCGACAAGCTTTGTCGCCATGCGCCTGCAAACGAGCCTTGTGAATCAACTCACACTCGCGGACCGTGGATTAAACGCGGCGCCATCCGGCAAGGTATCCTGATCTGAAGTCATCTGATCTGATCGATTGAGGAGAAGCTGTGTCATCCATTTCCACTTCGGCCTGTGAGCCACATGCCTGAGCCGATGTCGATTGCTCGCCGCAGTTGGCGACTGGCGCTGTTGTTGCCGATTGCCGCACTCGGTGTGGCGTGCAGCAGCCTGCCAAGAATCGTTCCTGACCTGGCAATGTCAGGCAAGGCAATCCAGTTGGAGGGTGCGCGTGGCCCGCTGAGTGCCAGACAGAGCAAAGCCGTTCTGAGCCGCCTGGCGAAACCAGGACCTGCCGCCGATCTGCTCGAGCGCCACCTCGCGCTCGAAGAGGCCATCGTCGATTCACCGTTGACGATCGGCAATGAAGTGACGCTGCTGCAGGATGGTCCGGCCACTTACCAAGCCATGTTTACGGCGATCCTGGCCGCGCGGGACCACATCAACATGGAGACCTACATCCTCGATGACGATGAAGTCGGACAGCGTTTTGCCGAGGCGCTGCTGGCTAAGCAGGCGCAAGGCGTTCAGGTCAACCTGCTGCACGATGGTGTGGGCACCCTCGGCACGCCGGCCCGGTTTTTCGACACCCTGACAGCCGCCGGTATCCAGGTGCTGACGTTCAACCCGGTCAACCCCTTGAAAGCGCGTGAGGGCTGGGAGCTCAATCAGCGCGATCATCGCAAGCTGCTGATCGTCGATGGTCGTACTGCCTTCCTCGGCGGCATCAATATCAGCAGCGTCTATTCGGGTGGATCGTTCAAGAGCGGATCGAAGGCCACGCCCAATGGCGGTTCGTCGAGCGGGCCGGCCTGGCGCGACACCGACCTGCAGCTGCGCGGGCCGGTGGTGGCCGAACTGCAAAAACTGTTCATCAGCGCCTGGACCGATCAGAAAGGCCCGCCGTTGGCGCCGCGCGACTATTTTCCGGCGCCCGAGCAGGCCGGGCGTCAGGTGGTTCGAGCGATCGGCAGTTCCCCCGACGACCCGTTCAGCTTGATCTATGCCACCCTGATTTCAGTCATCAACAACGCGGCGGTTTCTGTTCGCATCACCAACGCCTATTTTGTGCCTGACCCGCAATTGCTGGAGGCACTCGAGGCAGCTGCGCGGCGCGGTGTCGACGTCCAACTCATTCTGCCCAGTCAGACTGACTCATGGCTGGTATTCAATGCCGGGCGGCGCAACTACGATCGTCTGCTGCAAGCCGGCGTGAAGATCTATGAACGTCGCGGGGTGATTCTGCATTCGAAGACGGCGCTGGTCGACGATGTCTGGGCCACGGTCGGCTCGACCAATCTCGACTGGCGCAGCTTTTTGCACAACTACGAAGTGAATGCCGTCGTTCTCGGGGTCGACTTCGGCCAGCAGGTCAAGGCCATGTTCGCCAAGGATCTGGCGCAGTCCGACCAGATCCGGCTCGACGCCTGGGAGCGCCGGAGCATCGACATCCGTGCCAAGGAGCTGTTCTCGCGCATTTGGGAATACTGGTTGTAGCCCTCGACCGGATCCGGTTTCAGCGGTGTCGTGCTTGCTGCCGCACCGTCGCCGAGACCAGGCGACAGCGTTCAACCTGCGTCACCAGACGGTCTCGCTGAAGCCGATTCAAGCAACCGGCCGCTGTCTTTGGGCGCGATGATGTTGAGATCGCGCTGCGGGAACGGAATGCTGATGCCGCCGGCGTCGAGCGCCTCTTTGCAGCGCTTGAGCAGATCGAGCTTGGTATCCCACCAGTCGGCGCGCGCAGTCCAGACCCGGAACAGGATATTGACCGAGCTGTCGCCGAGCGACTCGACCTTGATCAATGGCACCGGATCAGCGAGCACGCGCGCCTCGTCGGCGGCGATGCCGCGCAGGATGTCCAGCGCCACGTTGATATCGTCGCCATAGCCGATGCCGTAGACGTCGTCGATGCGGCGACGGTCCTGGTCGGTCACCGATAAATTGACGAGGGTCTCACCCCAGATCTTCGAATTTGGCAGAAACGCCGTCGGCCCGTCCGGCAGATGCCCCTTGCACAGGAAAAATCCGAGGCTGTCGATGACGTAGACCTCGCCGCCCACCTTGACCGCGTCACCGATCTTGAACGGGCGAAATGTCAGGATCATTACCCCCGCTGCCACGTTGCTCAGCGTGCCCTGCAAAGCCAGTCCGATCGCCAGTCCGGCGGCACCCAGCATCGCGATCAGGCTGGTCGTCTCGACGCCGAAGCGGTTCAGTACGGCGATCAGCGTGAAGATGATGATGCCGACCCGGACGATCTTGCCCGGAATCGGATGGAAGACCGGATCGATCCGGGTCGATCGAATCATCACCCGGTCGGTCTGGCGGGCCAGCCAACCGGCGAGCAAGAAGCCGACGATCAGCGTGACGATCGCACCGAGGACATTCAATCCGTAGCTGGCGAGCACGCCGAGTATCAGCGTGGTAAAGCGTTCTGCCTGGTCATTCATCGCCCCAAGCATAGCGGCTAAAACGCGCTGGCCGGTTCAGGCAAACATGTCGGCCCAGATGGTGTGCGCCCATGCATCGGCGATGACCGCTTCGGCTGTGCTCAGGTCCGCGGAAACGCCGCCACTGCCTTCCACCGTGGTGAAGGTCTTCTTCGCGGGGTCGTAGCGGTGAACCGATACCACGTGCACGGCTTGCGACGCGGAAACGAAGCTGTAGCAAGTGTTGGTCAGGATCGGCGACTGCGGCAGCGGCTTTCCGGTCAGCAGCGCCAGCACACTTTCGGCACACAGATGGCCATGCTGATTGGCCATGTGGCCCGATTTGGGCATCGCAGGGGCCGACAGCGTTGCGTCGCCAAGGATGTGGACGAATTTCGCGGCCTTGGCTTCGCAGGTGAGCCAGTCGGTTTCGCACCAGCGGTTGTTGGCGGTGATGAACGGCGCTGCAATCGCCGCAGCGCGCTGCGGCGGGATCACGTTCAGCACATCGGCGCGGACATCCGAAAATGTGAGCTTGGCGATGCGGCCCCGCACATCGACATCGACCAGTTCGCTGTCGGGTTGGTAATCGATCATGCCCGGGTAAAGGGTGCTCCAGGCCTTCGTGAACAGTCCTTTCTTCGACACGATTTCCGGATTTGCATCGAGCACGAGAATTTTCGATCGCGGCTTGGCCCGCTTCAGGTAGGACGCCACTTGGCAGACCCGCTCGTAGGGGCCCGGCGGGCAGCGGTACGGCGTCTTCGGAATGTGAATGGCGAAGATCCCGCCGTTCGGCATCGCGAGCAATTGGGCCCGCAGTTCGAGGGTTTGCGGGCCCGCTTTCCAGGCGTGCGGGACGATTTCGCGTGCCTGCTCGGTTTCCATGCTCGGGATCGACTCGTAGATGAAATCGATTCCCGGCGAAAGAATCAGGCGGTCATAAGTCAGGTTGGTGCCGCTGGCCAGGCGGACTTGGCGCCGGTCTGCATCGATTGCCAACGCCTCGTCGCGGATCACCCGAACGCCGTGGAGGCTGGCCAGTTCGTCATGGCCGACGCTCAGGTCGGCGAGTTGCCGAGTGCCGCCCAGCACCAGATTGCTGAGCGGACAAGAGATAAACCGTTCGTCGCGCTCTACCAGATCGACATCGACTTGATCCCGGCCCCAGAGTTTCAGATAGCGCGCCGCTGTTGCACCGCCAAAGCCGGCCCCGATGACCACCACCTTGGGCCTGGCCCGTCCGCCAAAAAATGCGCATCCGCCCAGCGACCCCAGCGCCGCGCCTCCCGCCGCGCCTTTCAGGAGCGTTCTGCGCTGCTGCGTCATTGCGGGTCTCCGGCGCGACGCTGCGCAGCGAAATACCTCGCAAGGATCGCAATCTGCGGCTCGCCGTAACCCTTGGCGATCTGGTGCATGACGGTGGCCGGTCGTTGGCCGGATTGGAATTCGTGCATGCGGCTGGTGAAATCAGCCTCTTTCAGCCCGGCCAATGGCAGGCCGCCGGTTGGCGGTTGGCCCTCGGAGCCATGGCAGCTGACGCAGCCCGCCGCCAGCAATCGAGCGCCGGCTGGCGAATCATCGTTGGCGGGAATCTGTGCCTGTGCGTTGATCGGCAGCATCAATGGGCCAACCAATGTGCCAACCAATGCGCCAGGCGATGCAACAAGTAGCGCGCTAGTCAAGGCGCCTGCCCGTGCGCTTGCAGACAGCATCGAACCGGAGAGCCGAAACATCATCACCCCTTCGAGCCACGACGACGGATGCTCATCGAAATGGCGGATGTCTACATCGGTTGTTCTACTGAGTTCGATGGCGTTGCATGAAATGGCGCGTGGAACAGACGCCCAAGCAAAAGCGGGCCGGATTGTGATCCGGCCCGACTTATGTAAGGTCCTGCCGTGGCAGGCCTTCGCAATGGAAGCAGTGCTTACCCTCGACCGCGACCGAAGATGAAGGTCGCCAGTGCGAGCACGATGAAGACGACGAACAGAATCTTGGCGATGCCGGCGGCACCGGCAGCGATGCCGCCAAAGCCGAACAGGGCCGCGATCAGCGCGATGACGAGGAAGACGATGGCGTAGTGCAACATGCTGGGTCCTTTGTGTGGGCGGTGCATTGGCACCGCGGTTCCTGGGCTGCAGCGGCGTCGAGAAACTTCCACTGCGCCGTTTGCGTGGTCTGATCTTCGCTGCCATTGCATCCTGCGCGGGCAGGTATAGACGATCATTCGATGTCGGGGCTGATGGGTCGTTCGGGTCGGACATTTCCGACACATTTGCCGCAAGCGTACAAACCGATAGCATCGCGGCTTTGAAAACAACGGGGGTTCGCATGCAGTACCGTCGGCTCGGCAACAGCCAGCTCAGGGTTTCACCGCTTTGTCTGGGCACGATGATGTTTGGCGATCAAACCGACATCGACGTGGCGCGCAGCATCGTTGCCGACGCCCACGACAAGGGCGTCAATTTCATCGACACCGCCGATGCCTACAGCACCGGCGGGTCCGAAACGATGGTCGGTCAGGTGCTCGGGAAATCGCGCGACGACTGGATCGTGGCCACCAAACTCGGCAACGCGATGTCGGAGCGACCGAACGAATCGCACTATTCACGCAGCTGGGTGATGCGCGCCTGCGACGCCAGCCTGCAACGTCTGGCCACCGATCACATCGACATCTATTACCTGCACCGCGATTTCAACGGCATGAATCTGGAAGAGCCGCTGCGCGCCATCGATGTGCTGCTGCGCAACGGCAAGATCCGCTATTGGGGGCTGTCGAACTTTCGCGGATGGCGCATCGCCGAAGTGGTTCACATGGCGCGTGCGCTCAACATGCCAGGCCCGGTCGTCTGTCAACCCTATTACAACTTGTTGAACCGCCAGCCGGAGGTCGAAATTCTGGCGGCCTGCCTGCATCACGGGATCGGAGTGGTGCCATACAGTCCGATCGCTCGTGGGGTACTGGCGGGCAAATATGCGCCTGGCGTCAAGCCGCAGGAGAACAGTCGTGCCGGCCGCGGCGACAAACGGATCATGCAGACCGAGTTTCACGAACAATCGTTGCAGATCGCGCAGACCCTGAAAACCCATTGCGAAGGCAGCGGCCGCACGCTGTCCAATTTCGCCACCGCCTGGGTGCTCGCCAACAAGGCTGTCAGCGCCGTCATTGCCGGGCCGCGTACCTTGGCTCAATGGCAGGACTATTTTGGCGCGCTCGATTGCAAGATCGACGCTGCCGACGAGGCGTTGGTCGATTCGCTGGTCGCTCCAGGCCATCCGTCGACGCCGGGGTATTCAGATCCGGCTTATGCGCTGGTTACGGGGCGGTGAAATTGGGGAAATCCAGCGCGATTCGACCCACATCCTGACGCGACTGGATGCGTTCAATCAGCCAGCGAATACGCTCCACCGCGTTCGATCGCACGTCGGTAGGCCGGGCGCTGCTGGAAGCGCCGGACCCACGCATCGAGCGCAGGGTACGAGCGACGCAGACTCCGCGCAACCTCGCCGACAAAACTCATCTGCACATCGGCGCCGCTGAATTGATCCCCGAGCAGCCAGGTCCGGTCGCTCAACGAGGCGTCGATGAACCCCAGGTGATTGGCCAGTTCGCTGTCGATGCGCGGCTGCAACGGAGTGCCCGCTTCGCCGAGTCGCGACACATACAGGTTCAGCATCAGCGGCAACATTGCCGAACCTTCGGCATAGTGAAGCCATTGCTGATACTGGTTGTATTCAGGCGAATCGGCCGCCGGCTGCAGGCGCCCGCCGCCATGGCGGCGGATCAGGAAATCGACGATGGCCCCGGAC
The DNA here is from genome assembly GCA_039932405.1 of Ideonella sp. Lineage (GTDB taxonomy): Bacteria > Pseudomonadota > Gammaproteobacteria > Burkholderiales > Burkholderiaceae_C > Ideonella_A. The sequence goes on along the minus strand of JBDTQC010000087.1, from coordinate 3,461 downwards.
TCGATCAGCTTGGTGTCACCATCTTCCAGCACCGGCGACTTGCCCAGGCGATGAACCGCCTTCAGCTCCGCCGGCGCCAGCCGCGTCTTGGCATCGCGCTGGTAGGTGCGGATCTCGTAGTCGAGACCAAGCTCCTCGAGCAACCACAAAACCCGCTGCGACCGCGATTCGTTCAGATGGTGGACGGTGATCATGCTGTCTGCTCCTGAAACCGCCAAGCCGCTGCGTGGGTGGGTCAATCAGTGGTCAATCAATCTGCTGCAAAGCAGTACAACAGCCCCTCGCCACCGGTGGGCTTCAGCTCGGGTATGCCGCAACCGCGCGTCTGGTGCGATGAATTCCAGGATTTGGCGGGAACGCTTTCGTCCAGGCCGGTGCGATCGTGGTGGCCGACCATCGCCGACCCGTTGGCATCGCCCTGTGTCCAGTTGCCGCAGGTGGTGTTGACCGATCCTGCGATGAAAGTGCCATCGGGTTGCGAGCCGGTCAGGATGTCGTGCCGGTTCGGCGTATCGCCGCGGCCATTGATCATCGCGCCGGATTCGGTCAGCGCGGTGGTCTTGGAGATGTTGTTGTTGCTGTGCAGTTGCGCCACATCGTTGGCGATCACCACGCCCTTTGCGTTCATCCAGGGACCCTTGCCGATGCGATCGCGCGCATTGGTGCCGGCTTGCCCCGGGACGGCCTGCTGGCTGAGATAGGCCCGCCAGGTGCGGTTGCCGGCGCCGACCGCGCTGGCCAGCGCCTGGCAATGCCGGTCGGCCCCTTGCAGGCCGCCGAAGTTGGCGCCGCTTCCGGGATTGCTGCTGGTGACAAAAAAGCCCATCGCCGGCTTCTGGCTCATGCCCATGCCGGCGCAGCCTGCGAGGACGCCCACTGCGGCCCCGGCCAACAGGGTCAAACGAATCGAACGATGCATTTTCTTTTCTCCGGGATTGTTTGCGACCGACGCAGTCTGCCAGATTCTTCGGTACGGCTCTATCTCGTTCCCGGCCGCGATCCTGAAAGTCGCCGCCAGCAGTCAGATCGAAATCGATCAGCGCGCCGGCTTGCGAGGTGGCTTGCGATGGCCGGCGGCCGTGCTGGCAGATCCGCTGCGCTGCTTCCACAGCTTGTAGGCGTTCGGTGTCAGCTCGCGCTTCAGAAGCTGAATGACCTGGCCTTCGCCGAGGCCATGCGCCAGCAGCACGGCGCGAAACGGTGGGCGGTCATCCCAGGCGATGGCGATCACGCTGGCGATCTCCGCCGCGCTCAACCGGGGGACAGGTTTGGCCATCGCTGGAGTGTATCGACCGTTCTCTTGCACAGTCCACCGCACAGCCCTCGACGCCGCTTGGCATAAAAAGCCGTCGAATCGGCTGCTTCCTCCGCGGATTGCCGGGCCGGGCTTGCGCTGAAGATCGTGGCCAGGCGCATACCGACGGGCGAAGAGCCTCCTTTGCCGCTGGCTTGTGCGCAATGCTCATTCGCCCCCACTTTTGATGATGCCCCTTTCCCGTCGCCTGAATCGAAGCTGTCGCCGGCCTTGGCTGCGCGGCAACGGCGCCCGCCATGGGTGAGCGCTGGCCGCAGCAGGCGTGGGCCGATGCGCTCGGCGCGGCGCCGCGTCCGGCCGCCTTCACCTTGCATCCGGTAACGCCAGTCACGCCGGTCGAACCTGCCGATGCAGCCGCCGCTGCGGCCGTGGCCATCTACGCCCGGTTGCTGGCCGCGCGCTCGCTGAGCGCGGCTGCCAATGGGCTGGTTGCGTCGCTGGTTGCCGACCACGCAATCCGGCGCGCTTCGCTGGCCTGGCATGAGGCCGGCCGCACCCGGCTGCTTGCCAGCAGCAACCTCGATCTGTCGAATCCGCAGGCCGAATTGCCGCAGCGCCTGATCGGGGCGATCGACGAAGCGATTGAACAAGGGGTGGCGCTGTCGTTTCCCGCCGGACGCGGAGTCGACGGGGTTGCCGCAGACCGGATTCGCATCGAGCAACAGGCCTTGCAGCGGCTGGTCGGCGGGGCTATCGCGACGATTCCGCTTGGCAGCGACGGCCAGCCCTTCGCCGCGCTGTGCCTCGAGCGCGATGGCGATGCACCGTTCGACGCCGATCAACTGGCGCGTATTGAAAATATCCTGGTACTTGCCGCACCGGCATTGCAGTGGATGCAGCAAGGCGCGCAACGCTGGGACCAGCGGATGCGCCGCGATCTCGCCAGCGGCGTGTCGGCACTGCGGCAGCCGAGCCGGCGCACGGCGCGTCGCATGATTTTCAGCGGCGCTGCGCTGCTGCTGTTCCTGGCGCTGGCACCGCTGCAATTTGCCGTCGGTGGCCGGGCCCGGGTCGAAGGTGCCGAGCAGCGTGTGTTGTCGGCGCCGACCGACGGCTTCGTCAAGACCGCGCATGTTCGCCCCGGCGACAGCGTGAAAGCCGGTGCACCACTGATCGATCTGCTCGAGGAAGACCTGCGTCTGGAACGCGAGCGTTGGGGCAGCCAGCTTGCACAGCACGAAAATGCCTATGCCGCGGCGATGGCGAAATCCGACCGGGTCGGTGCGTCCACCAGCATGGCGCGGATTGCCGAAGCGCAAGCGCAGCTGGCGCTGATTGGCGAGCAACTGGATCGGGGCCGGATCACCGCGCCGTTCGATGCGATGGTGGTCGACGGCGATCTGAGCCAGTCGATCGGTGCGCCGGTTCGACAGGGCGACAAATTGATCACACTCGCCACCACCGACAGCTACCGCGTGATTGCCGAGATCGACGAGGTCGACATCGGCCGGGTGCGAGTTGGTCAGGGCGGTCAACTGGTGTTGTCATCGCTGCCCTGGGACCATCACGAGATGGTGGTTGAGCGGATCGCGCCGTTGGCGAAGGCGGTTGACGGGCGCAACATCTTCGAGGTCGAGGCGCGCCTGCTCGAACCGCCGTCCGAATTGAGGCCGGGTCTGCTCGGTCGCGCCGAGGTGGTGGTGGGCCGGCGGCCGCCGCTGTGGGCCTGGCTCGGCCATGTGGTCGATCGCACCCGCCTGGCGTGGTGGAACTTCCTGGGCTGACGATGGCTTCTGTCCACAGTTCACGCTGGCACCGGGTCGCGTCGCTGAAGCCACGCCTGACGCCGCATCTGCGGATCCGTCGGCAGCTGGTGCGCGGCGAGCGCTGGATCATGCTCGACGACCAGATCAGCGGCCGCAGCGTGCGCCTGAACGCCGCGGCCTATTCGATGGTGGGCCGGTTCGATGGCCAGCGCAGCGTGCAGGCCGTCTGGGACGCCGCGCTGCTGCGCGACGACGATGTCGCGACCCAGGACGAGGTGCTCGACCTGTTGGCCCAGTTGCGGGAGGCCGGCCTGCTGCAAGTCGACCGCAGCGCCGATTTCGAGCTGCTGTTGCCACACCTCGACAAGATCGCACGGCCGGGCGGGCGCAAGTCGCTGATTGCCTGGCGCATTGCGCTGGCCAATCCGTCGCGCCTTCTG
>JBDTQC010000086.1:0-10094 GCA_039932405.1 Ideonella sp. | reverse complement strand
GGAAGATCACCAGCACCACCAGCACGATCGTGCCGAGCATCGTCAGCGTCACGTCGTGCAGCGACTCGCGGATCGACAACGAACGGTCGCCAATCAGTTCCAGGTTGACCGACTGCGGCAGTTGCGCCCGAAACCCTGGAATGCGCGCCTTCACAGCGTCGACGACCTTCACCGTATTGGCATCCGGCTGACGCTGGATCGATAGGAAGATGGCGTTGAGCCCGTTGAAATTGCCAGCCGATTTGACCGACTCGAAACTGTCTTCCACATTGGCCACATCACGCAGCCGGACCGTATTGCCGCCGCGGCTGCTGACGATCAGGTCACCGAACTCGGCGGCATTGCGCAATTGCCGGTTGGCCTGCAGGGTCAGCGTCTGCTTGTCGCCTTCCAGGGTACCGACGGGCGTATTCGCATTGGCCGACCGCAATGCATTGCTCAGTTCATCTAGGCTGATATTGCGCGCCGACAAGGCCTGCGGCCGAACTTGAACGCGCACCGCATAGCGCTTGGCGCCATTGACGTTGACCTGCGCGATCCCTTCGAGGGTCGACAGGGTCGGCTGGATCAGGTGCTCGGCATAGTCGTTGAGATCCGACGGGTTCATCGACGGCGAAGTCAGCGCCAGAAACAGCACCGGCGAATCGGCAGGGTTGACCTTGCGATAACTCGGCGGCGAGGTCATTTCCTGCGGCAACGCGCGCTGCGCGCGCAACAGCGCCGCCTGCACGTCGACCGCCGCGGCATCGATATCGCGGCCCTCGTCGAATTCGAGCGTCACCGAAGTCGAGCCGAGCGTATTGGTCGAACTGATGATCGACAAGCCGGGAATCGTCTGGAACTGCTTCTCGAGCACCAGCGCAACCGAGGTTGCCATCGACTCGGGGCTGGCACCCGGCAGCGTCGCCGAGACGTTGATCACTGGCGTGTTGTAGCTTGGCAGCGCAGCCACCGGAATGCGGTTGTAGGCGATCACGCCAGCCACCAGAATCGCGAGATTCAACAGCACCGTCATCACCGGACGGCGGATGAACAGTTCACTCAGATTCATGGCGTGCTACCCGATGCTCCGCTGGCTGCAGCGCCCGCGCGCGCCGGCTTGCCAGCGCCCGGACCGGCTCGTTTTCCAGTCCGTTCGACGACGCTGCTGCCCGAACGGACATTCTCTCGACCTTCGACGATGACCGTCGCACCCGCCTCTACGCCGGAGATCACGGCATCTGGACCGGACGAGTAGACCAGTTCGATCGGCCGGACAGCCGCCTTGTTGTCGGCGTCCACCACAAACACCGAGCGGCCGCGCGCGCCGGTGACGATTGCGGTCTGTGGCACGACGATCGCGTCTTTCAAAGTCTGCAACGCCATGCTCACCGTGACGTAGGCGCCGGGCCACAATTGCTGCTTCGGGTTGTCGAACACAGCCTTCACCCGAACCGTGCCGGACGCCGGATCGACCACGCTGTCGATGAATTGCAGCTGGCCATCGAGCTGCGCAGCCAACGGGCCGGTAGCGCTGCCTGTGCCGGCGTTATCGGGCAGCTTGGCGGTGACCGGCAACTTGCGATCACGCAGCCCTTGCAAGGCGTCGGCCAGATTGCTTTGCGGCAGGCTGAAACTGACCGCGATCGGATCGAGCTGTGTGATCGTCAACAAGGCATTGCCCGACGGCTGAACGTAGCTGCCGACAAAGACGTTGATCGCACCAACCCGCCCTGCGCTCGGCGCACTGATGCGGTTGTAGCCAAGACTCAGCTGCGCGGCGTCGACTGCCGCCTTGCTGGCGGCAACCACCGCCTGCTGGGTTTCGACCAGTGTCTGGCTGCTGTCGACAGCACTCTGCGAGACAAATTTCTGCGCCAGCAGATCACGGCTGCGGTCGAACTGGCGCTGCGCATCGGCCAGTGCCGCACGGTCACGGGCCAACTGGGCCTGGGCCTTCGTCAGATTGACCGCATCGCTGCGGCTGTCCAGCGTGAACAACAGCTCGCCACGCTTGACGGACTGTCCTTCCTTGACATGCACCTGGGTGATCACGCTGCTGATCTGCGGCTTGACGTCGACCGTATTGAGCGGACTGACCATGCCGGTAGCCTCGAAGGCGACGATCTGATCGCGCCGAACTGCCTTGACCGTCGTCACGCTGACCGGCGCGCCCGATCCGGGTGCGCGCGGGCCGCCGCCTGATTTCGAGGCCGCGGCTGAGCCGACGTCGACCTTGGCGGCGGCGTCCTGTTTCTGTTTGTAGAAGTAGATTCCCCCGCCCACCAGGACGGCTAAACCCAACGTCCCCGCAATCACGCTCTTTTTCATCGATTGCACGCTATCCGCTAGTCAAATGAAAACCGTCAGGGCACGATCCGGCCGATGGCGCAAGGGCAGCGACGCTTGGAACCGCACCAGCGGCGGGTCGGCGTTTTTCATTGCGCAGGCCAGCGTCACCTGACGGAGTTACAGAATCTTACGACGCGAGGGGCGTCCTTGTCTTGCTGGTTTGTAAACCGTCCGGTTTCAAACAGCCTGGATCTTGTCGAGCGCCGTTGCCAACGTTGCGACGCTGCGCTTGACATCATGCAGCTTGTCGAGCCCGAACAGCCCGAGTCGGAAGGTTTTGAAATCGGCACCTTCGTCGCACTGAAGGGGCACACCTGCGGCTGACTGCAACCCGACCGCAATGAACTTCTGCCCCGACTGGATGCCGGGGTCGTCGGTATAGAAGACGACAACACCCGGCGCCTCGAAACCACTGGCTGCAACACTCTTGAATCCGCGCTCGCCAAGCAGCGAGCGAACCGCGCCGCCGAGTTGTTGCTGCTCGTCACGCAAGCGTGCAAAGCCATAACGCTGGCTCTCCAGCATCGCGTCATAGGTCTTGGCCAAGGCGTCGGTCGGCAAGGTCGCGTGGTAGGCATGGCTGCCACCTTCGTAGGTTTCCATGATCTGCAGCCATTTACGCAGATCGGCCGCGAAACTGCTGCTCGTCGTCGAATCGATGCGTTCGCGCGCCAGCGGGCTCAGCATCACGAAGGCACAACACGGTGAACCACTCCAGCCTTTTTGCGGGGCGCTGATCAGGATGTCGACACCGCTCTTGACCATGTCGACCCAGATTGCACCGGAGGCGATGCAGTCGAGCACGAACATGCCGCCCACCGCATGCACCGCATCGGCCACCTTGCGCAGGTAGTCGTCGGGCAGCAGGATGCCTGACGATGTCTCGACGTGAGGTGCAAAAACAAGCTCGGGACGGCGCTCGCGAATCGCCGCCACGACCTCATCGATCGGGGCGGGTTCAAAAGCGCCCTGGGCACCAGCTTCGATTCGGCGAGCCTTCAGAACCGTCGTTTCCGACGGAATCGATCCCGCATCAAAAATCTGCGTCCAGCGGTAGCTGAACCAGCCGTTGCGCAGCACCATGCAATGCTTTGCGCCCGCAAACTGCCGCGCCACCGCCTCCATGCCGAAGGTACCGCTGCCGGGAATCACAACCGCCGAGCGCGCCGAGTAGGCTTCCTTCAAGATGCCCGATACACCGCGCATCACCATCTGGAAGTTTTGCGACATGTGATTGAGTGCGCGGTCGGTGAAGACGACCGAATACTCGAGCAGTCCTTCAGGATCAATATTAGGCAAAAGGCCTGGCATGTGCGACTCCGGTCTGGTTTGAATGGGTTCGTGGCAGCCGGCAGCGACTGCGATTTGGAGAATTGGACCACAGCCTCGCAGAATGTGGCAGTCAGCCAATCCCTGCCGGCGGCGCTGACAAAGCCATGTCAGGCCCGGTACAGCAAAATATCATCGACATGGCGATGTCGAACGGTCGACGGTCAAAGGGTCTAAATTGAGAAGTCGAGGGTTCGAATGAAGACACTGCACAACCTCATGATTGCTGCAGATCCACTGCGTGGCGGCAAACGGCACGACCAGCTGGAGCCAACGTGAGCGTCGCCGGCCGATCTCGTGCGCGCACGTTCTCCGAAGCTGCCACATGACGCGCAGACGCCACCTGCTCGCCAGCTTGCCGTTGCTGGGAACTACGATCGGTGCGGGGTCGGCAGCGGCGCAGCCTGCCAAAGCCCCCAAAGCAGCGCAGGCAGCGCCTGATCGGTTCCCGGGCGATCCACCCGAACACAAGTTGGTGTACCAGTTGAACCAGCCCGGTGACGAACACCTGAGCCACATCCTGAACTCGATCGGCGCGGTGATCGGGCGCCATGCCGACAACGTCGCCATCGCGGTGGTCGCATTCGGACCGGGAATCCATCTGCTGGCCAAGACACCGAAGCGCCCGGTGTCGGAGGACTTGCGGGCGCGTGCCAGAAGCCAGGCCGAGACTTACCAGGTGCGATTCATCGCCTGCGGCAACACCATGAAGACTTTCGATTGGACGCCTAAGGACATGGTCGACTTCGCGCAGGTCGAGGAAGTTGGCGCCGCCGCGCTGATGGAGTTGCAGGAACAAGGGTACGCCTACATCGCCTGGTAGCACCGCTGCTACGTGCTCGCAAATCGCGCCGCTGAACCGGATCTCGGAGGACGGCTCAAGGCCAGCACGCCGGTCCGCGTATGCTGACAAGCATCCAAACGATCCCGCGACCCGCCATGCCCTCAACAATTCCTGCCACCCTGATCGCCGGCGACGGCATCGGCGCGGAGATCATGGCGGCAACCGTCGCCGCGCTGGATGCGCTCGGTGCGCCCTTCGAATGGGACCGTCAGACCGCCGGCCTGGGTGGCGTGCAAGCGGTCGGCGACCCGCTGCCGAGGGCCACGCTGGACAGCATCCACTCGACCCGGCTGGCGCTCAAGGGTCCATTGGAAACCCCCTCGGGTGGCGGTTTTCGCAGCTCGAACGTACGACTGCGCGAAGAGTTCCAGCTGTACGCCAATCTGCGTCCGGCCCGCACCATCATCCCTGGCGGTCGCTTCGACAACATCGATCTGATCGTGGTTCGGGAGAACCTCGAAGGCCTGTATATCGGCCACGAACTCTACATTCCGATCGGGGACGACCCGCACGCAGTGGCCATGGCCACCGGCGTGAATACCCGGCAGGGCAGCCTGCGGCTGCTCGAGTTCGCATTCGAACATGCCATCGCGCAGGGCCGCAAGAAGGTCACCGTCGTGCACAAGGCCAACATCATGAAGGCCTTGACCGGCATCTTTCTGGAAGCGGCACAAGATCTGCACGCGCGCAGGTACAAGGACCGCATCGCGATGGACACTGTCATCATCGACGCCTGCGCGATGAAGCTGGTCCTCAATCCGTGGCAATTCGACGTGCTGGTGACGACCAACCTGTTCGGCGACATCCTGTCCGACCTGGTGGCCGGACTGGTCGGCGGCCTGGGCATGGCGCCGGGCGCCAATATCGGCATCGACGCGGCCATCTTCGAGGCCGTGCACGGCTCCGCACCCGACATCGCCGGCAAGGGCATCGCCAATCCGACCGCCCTGCTGCTGGCCGCCGCCCTGATGCTGGATCACTGCAAGTTGCCTGAGCTCGCGACACGCCTGCGCAGCGCGATCGACGCCACGCTCAACATCGATCAGATCCGGACCGGCGATCTGGGCGGCAAGGCCAATACCGCGGAATTCACCCGGGCGCTGATCAAGCGTATCGAGCGCGGATGAGAGGAGGGCCATCGATTGATGCTGCTCCAGGTCCGGCTCTGACATAACGCGCGGTGAAACAATCTTGAGCAGCACCAGGCATCACGGCCCGTTGGTTGCCAATCTGCTCGCGCAGATTGCTTTCGGTCTGTTGACGATGACCATCTGCATTCCGTCGATGCAGGAATGGGGCGCCATTTTCGGCAGCAGCCAGGCCAGCGTCCAACTGACGTTCAGTGCTTATGTCGTCGCCTATGGTGCGCTGCAGTTGCTGTACGGTCCGCTATCCGACCGGCTTGGCCGCAAACCGGTGTTGATGGCCGGCCTGGCGCTGGCCGGTATCGGATCGATCGCCGCGGCGTTCTCGACCGATCTGCCGATGCTGATCGCAGCGCGCGTTGTCCAGGGAGCCGGCGCGGCAGCCGGCATGGTGGTCGGTCGGGCGATGGTGCAGGATCTTTTCGAGGGACCGGAGCGCACCCGCGTGATGGCCTATGTGGGCATGGTGATGGGCCTGTGCCCGCCGATCGCGACCATCGTCGGCGGCCAGTTGCATGTCCGATTCGGGTGGCAGGCCAACTTCGTGATGCTGGCGGTTCTTGCCTTTGGATTGATGGCTGCCGCCTGGCAGGGTCTGCCGGTTCGCGCACCGGGCGCGCGTGCCATACGCCCGCACTGGCTGGCCAGCATGGCAAGCTCCTATCGGCGCCTGTTTCGCGAGCCTCGCTTTCTGCTCTACGTGACGGTCGTATCGCTGACCACTGCCACGTTCTATGCCTTTCTTGCCGGCGCACCGCTGGTTCTCGGCAGCCAGGGTGTCGGGCCTGAAAACATGGGCTTCTACATCATGTTCGTTCCGATTTCGTACATCGTCGGCAACTACCTCACCAGCCGGATGATCCATCAATCCGGCGAGCGTCGCATCATGCGTTTCGGCCAGCTGTTCACGCTGAGCGGCATCTGTCTGATGCTGGGCATTGCGCTGGCCGGCGTGAATACGCCGCTGGCATTCACGATGCCGTTGATTCTGCTGGGCATCGGTCATGGTTTCCTGCAGCCGCCCGGTCTGGCCGGGACGGTCAGCCTGCTGCCGGCGTTGGCAGGATCCGCTGCAGCGGTCGCAGGATTGATGCAACAGCTGATGGGGGCGGTTGGCGCATTTGCGGTCGGGCTGTTCGATCACCGCGGCGCGGTCAACCTCGGCTTCCTGATGCTGTCGATCGCGGCGTGCGCGCTGATGGCACAACTGGTTCTGCACCGCGATCGACAGCTTGTCGCGGTCTGACGCCAGACGCTGCGGCTTTGCAGTCGCCCGTACTCAGGGTTCTTCGACGTCGATGCGCAACTGCACCGCGGCGGCCGTCGTGACTCCGGGTTGACCCAGCCGGGCCGCCGGCACACCGGCCGACCGAAGGTGCTTGTGGATCTGGGCCGCGCGTTGCATGGCCAGGCTCCGGTTGCCGGTGCCGTCGTCCGGCGCGGCAATCAACGGCAGCGCCGAGTACGGCAAGCGACGCATGCTTTGCGCCACCTTGTCGAGCACGGCAGCCAATGCCGGCTTGACCCGCGTGCGGCCGGGATCGAAACAGTGCGCCTTCGGCACATCGACCGTGATCGACCGGCCGCCTCGCGAGGCGATCACCACCGGCGTGCCTTCGAACCACGATTGCAGCCACTGCCGTTCGGCGGCCAGCGTTGCCGGCAACGAAGCACGCTGGTCGGCCGGCCCCTGCTGAATCGTCGGCGGACGCTGCCCGGCGGGCGCGCCGGGAGGCGCCACTGACGAGCAGCCGCCAAGCAGCATCAACAGCAGCGCAATCCATCCCCATTTCGAGCCGACTGCCATCATCCGATGCGTCCCTGCGCCACGAACACCCCACCGAACATCAGTTCGCGAACCCGCCAATCCTTGAGCTTGCCAGCCAACAGGCTCCACGGTTGGTCCAGGCCGTTGAATGAAGAGACCGACAGCATCGCCGCGCCCCAGACGAACAGATTGACCGGCAAGGCCCAGGGCGCCGCCCAGCACAGCCCGGTGGCAACCACGCGCGCACCAGGCCGAAGGTGGACCAGAACATGATCGAGGGCGTCGGCGCGGCGCAGGATGTCGTGCGTGAAGTGAAACAAGGCGGCATCGGCTTGACCGTCGATCTCGGCTTCCTCGGCCGGCGCTTGCAACAGATGCACATTCGAATAGTGGTGCTTGCGCACCCGCTCTTGCGCCTGCTCGATCATCTCGGGACATTGCTCGATGCCGATGATCTGCCCGGCCTTGCCGACGGCCTCATGCAGCCGACCCAGACTCAGGCCGGTGCCACAACCCAGATCGAGAACCGTCTCTCCTTGGCGCAGGTCCAAGCTGTCGATCGCCAGCTGGCGGATCGGCTCGAACGCGGCCAATTGCAGGTCGTAGATGCCCGAACGCCGGCGGTATTGGTCGAGCGCAGCCCGGCGATCCGGACCGGTACGCCCACCCTTGGAGAACTTCATCTGTTTCCCTGGTTGTCGTTGCCAGACATTAGCCCCGACCCGCCCCGATGAACAGGGGCCAAACGAAACAATTCGTCCGGGACACCGCTTCCGCGGCCAACACGAGTGGATCAATCAGCCAATTCAGGATTTTATTTGCATATACAACTGTTGCAGCTACAATTGCAGAATGGAGAATCAGACATCCTCAGCGCCCGGCAAATTGCACGGCTGCACCAACTTCAAGCTGCGCCAGCTTGGGCGGCGCGTTTCGCAACGATATGACGAAGAGTTGGCGAAAGCGGGCCTGAAAACGACCCAATTTTCGCTGTTGAGCAGCGTGTTGAAGCTCGGGCCGATCCGTCCTGGCGATCTGGCCCGGACGATGGCAATGGACGCCTCCACCTTGACGCGCAATCTGAAGCCGCTGATCAACGCCGGCTGGGTCGATCTCACGCCCGGCACAGACGGCCGCAGCCGCCTGGTGAGCATCACTGACAACGGGCGTGAAAAGCGTTTCGACGCTCAGCGCCGCTGGCGGGTGGCCCAGGATGCGATGAACGAGTTGCTGGGTCCGGATCGGGTGATCGCGTTGCACTCGCTGATCGACGAATCGATGTCCCTGCTGGCTGCACCGACACCAGGAGAAAAAGATGAATGATTCCGGATCCGCCGAGCGCCCGCCTTGGGGAATGGTATTCGTCCTGCTCGCAGCGGCGGGCACGTTTGCGATGACGATGGGCACGCGCCAGACAATGGGCCTGTTCCTCGGCCCGCTGAATACCGCCACCCACCTGGGAATCGGCAGCATCAGCCTGGCCTTCGCCTTCGGGCAACTCTGGTGGGGGCTGACCCAGCCGTTCGCCGGCGCCATGGCCGATCGGGTCGGTGCCGGCAGGGTGCTGTTCGTCGGCGTGCTGTTGGTAGCGCTGGGCACCTTCATCACACCGTTCATGAGCAGCACGGCCGGGCTGATCTTCGCGATCGGGATCCTTGCCGCAGGCGGTGCAGGAATGGCCGGGCCGGCGGTCTTGATGGCCACCACCGCGCGGCTGATTCCACCCGAACGTCGCGGCCTCGCCACCGGCATCGTCAACGCCGGCGGTTCGGCCGGTCAGTTCCTGATGGCGCCGATTGCCGGCGCGCTGATTGTCGGCCTGGGTTGGGTCGGCGCACTGCAGGTGCTCGGCCTGCTGGTCTTGATTGCCTTGCCGGCAGCCTTCGTGTTGCGCGGCCTTGGCCCGCAACCGGCATTGCCTGCTGCCGCCGCATCGTCAATGCCCGCACCCGCACCGGTGGGGGCGATGGCGGCGATCCGCGAAGCCTTGCGCAACCCCAGCTATCTGATGCTGTCGGCGGGCTTTTTCGTGTGCGGGTTCCATGTCGCCTTTCTCGCCACCCACCTGCCGGGCGTGATTGCCGCTTGCGGGCTGCCACTGCAATTCGGTGCCTGGGCGCTGGCCATGCTGGGCTTGTTCAATATCGTCGGCAGCGTCGCGATGGGGTGGGCCGTCGGCCGCTGGCGCATGAAGTCGCTGCTGTCGATGGTCTATGCGGCTCGCGGTCTGGCGGTGCTGATCTTCCTGCTGGCGCCGAAAACCGGCGCCGTCGTGCTGGTGTTCGCCGCCGTGATGGGGCTGACCTTCCTGTCGACTGTTCCGCCGACTGCCGGCCTGGTTGCCAAGTTTTTCGGGGTCAAGAACATGGCAACGCTGTTCGGCATCGTGATGCTGAGCCATCAGATTGGCGGCTTCCTCGGCGCGTGGCTGGGCGGCAAGGTCTTCGAAGTGACCGGCAGCTACAACTGGATCTGGTACATCGACATCGTGCTGGCAGTCGGCGCTGCGCTGATCCAGCTGCCGATCCGCGAACCGCGAACGGCCCGCGCCCCGGGCTGAGCAACGCAACCGGCGTCAGTACTGGTCTGCCGACGTCGGAAGTGAGCCGTCGTCAATCCGGTCGGCGCCAAAGCCGGCTAAAGTGTCTTCACGGGTGCTCGATGAAGGCCCGCATTG
>JBDTQC010000085.1:0-10107 GCA_039932405.1 Ideonella sp. | reverse complement strand
CCCGATTCGCCAAGGCTTCAACAAGCAGCCATGCGAATCCGCCTGCTGAGTCAGGACGACGAGGTCGAATCGCTGCGACATTGAGCGCGAGCCTGGACAAGCCGGTGCGCACGGATTCGTGCATCGGCTCACCTGCCGGCTCGACCTCGTAGGTTTTTGCCTACCGCAGGCAGCGTCTTGTGATGACCTGCAATGCCAGCCTTCTGACGCGAAAAGTCGGCGGGTGGGCGCCATCATTCGTGCAGTCCTCACCAAACCTGCACGAAAGAACTGAATGTCCAATCCCTGGCTCAAGAAAAATCCCTTCATGAGCATATGGCTCACCGAAGCGAACCGGGTTGCCAACACGGCACGGGGTCATGCGACTGCGCAGGGCCGCAAACAGGCCGCAAAAGGTGCCGCCACCGCAGCCAGCATGATCATGGACATCTGGCTTGGCGCCGCGGCTCCCAAGACTCCAGCCAAAGCACGCAAGCGCAGCTAGTTCGCGCAGGCGCCCTTTGAGCGCCTCGTGCAAATACCGATGTCTCGACGCGAGGCTGACCACCACGCGTCGCCACCAACGCGTGGCCGGTCATGCCTGTGTGCTCCATCCTTTGCACGCCAGCGAATGCGTCATGTATGAGTTAATATGACGATAAGGATCCGGGCTGGCGTTTGACAGTACAGGAGACTCTGAAACCGCGATTCTTCTGGCACAAATCGACCCCATGCTAAGCAAAGCGCTCACCCTCTTCGCCGCCTGCCTGCTGAGCGGGTCAGTGCTCGCAGCCGATCTGACGGTGTCGGCTGCGTCGAGCCTGACCAACGCATTCAAGGAAATCGCACCACTCTTCGAAGCCGACCACCCGGGCACCAAGGTTCTGCTGAACTTTGCAGCTTCCGGGGCTTTGCTGCAGCAGATCGCCAAGGGCGCGCCGGTCGATGTATTCGCGAGCGCCGATCAAGAGACCATGAATCAGGCGCAGGCACGGTCACTGGTGCTGGCCGCCGAGCGTCGTGACTTCGCGGCGAACAAGCTGGTCGTCATCGTGCCCTCGGATGGCAAGCCGCTGCCGCGGGCCGTCGCCGACCTGAGCCAGCCGACCTATGCGCGCATCGCAATCGGCCTGCCGGCGAGCGTCCCGGTCGGCCGCTACACACAGGGCGTGCTGCAGAAGGCCGGCTTGTGGACAGTGATCGAACCGAAGATGATCGCCGCGCAGAACGTGCGGCAGGTGCTTGATTACGTCGCACGTGGCGAGGTCGACGCGGGCTTCGTCTACTCGACCGATGCGGCACTGATGCCTGACAAGGTTCGCACAGCAGTCACGGTGCCCACCGAAACACCGATCCTCTACCCGATTGCCGCACTGGCGCAAAGTGCCAACGCCGAGGCGGCCCGTCAGTTCGTCGCATTCGTGCTGTCGCCGCCTGCGCAGGGCGTGCTCGCGAAGTACGGCTTCGGCAAGCCTTGAACATCGATCGATGGACGGTGCATGGATCGCGCTCGCGTTGACCTTGAAGGTGGCCGGCTGGGCCACCGCGCTGAACCTGGTGCTGGGCATCGGCTTGGGCTGGCTGCTGGCGCGCGGCCGCTTTGCCGGGCGCGACCTGCTCGACGCCCTGCTGACGCTGCCGATGGTGATGCCACCGACTGTGCTGGGCTACTACCTGCTGGTGCTGATCGGCCGCAACGGGCCGCTCGGGGCCTGGCTGCAATCGAGCTTCGGAATCAATCTGATCTTCACTTGGCAGGCCGCGGTGATCGCTGCCACGGTGGTCGCTTTCCCATTGGTCTTCAAGGCGTCGCGTGCCGCTTTCGAAGCCGTCGAGCCACAGTTCGAACAAGCCGCGCGTGTGCTCGGCCATGGCGAATGGGTGGTGTTCTTCCGGATCACGCTGCCCCTGGCGTGGCGCGGCATCCTGGCCGGTCTGCTGCTCGCGTTTGCCCGTGCAACCGGCGAGTTCGGCGCCACGCTGATGGTCGCCGGCAGCATTCCCGGCAAGACGCAGACGCTCTCGGTGGCCGTGTACGAGGCGGTGCAGGCCGGTCAGGACGATGTGGCCAACTTCCTGGTGCTGGTGACCTCGATCACCTGTCTGGTGGTGCTTCTTGCCGCCGGCAAGCTGGCGCCCGGACGGATCGCTGGCCAGGCTTCGCGATGAAAGGAGGTCGCCGATGATCTGGGATGTTGCCGTGCGGCGGCGCTTCAGTCAGGCGAAACGCCGTTTCGATCTCGACGTGGCGTTCCAGAGCGATGCCCGCCGGCTGGTCCTGTTCGGACCGTCAGGTGCAGGCAAGACGCAGACGATGCGCATCATGGCCGGACTGACGCAGGCGGATGCAGGGCATGTGCGGGTTGCCGGGCGCACCTGCCTGGACAGCTCGGCGCGCATCAACGTGCCGACGCGCCAGCGCGGCCTCGCCTACGTGTTCCAGGACTACGCATTGTTTCCGCACCTGACCGTGGTGCAGAACATCGCCTTCGGTTTGCAGGCGGGCTGGCGCAATCCGCAGCGCGAGATTCGCCATGAGGCGGTCGAGCGCTGGATGCGTGCCTTCGATCTGTTGCCGGTCGGTCAGCACTATCCCGAGCAACTCTCCGGTGGCCAGCGCCAGCGCACCGCGCTGGCCCGCGCGCTGGTTGCCCGCCCGCAGGCGCTGCTGCTCGACGAACCATTCGCTGCACTGGACGCGGCATTGCGCGCCCGCCTGCGCGACGAACTGGCTGACCTGCAGGCCCAGCTGGGAATCCCGCTGCTGCTGATCACCCACGACGAGAGCGATGTGCGCCGCCTTGGCGACGAGGTGTTGCAGATCGAGGCCGGCCGGATCCACGCGCCCCGCGAAGTGGCGCTCGCGGCCTGACAATCGGGCATGGCGACCCGACGCAAGACCAACGAACCGATCGAACTCAACGGCACCGTCTGGATGACGGTCGGTGGCGCGAACCTCGGCGGCCATGGTCGTGTCGGCCTGCTGCGCGCGATCGCCGAGCAGGGTTCGATCACCCAGGGCGCGAAAGCGATCGGCATGAGCTACAAGGCCGCCTGGGACGCCATCGACACCATGAACAACATGGCGGGCGCAGCCCTGGTCGAACGCAGCGCCGGAGGCCGCGGCGGCGGCTCGACACGGCTGACCGAACGCGGTCGCCAGATCGTCGAGCGCTTCGCCCAGGTCGAGAAGCTGCACCAACGCTTTGTCAAACTGCTCAGTGACGAAGCGATCGATCTGACAACCGATTTCAACGTGATGAGGATGATCAACATGAAAACCAGCGCGCGCAACCAGTTGGCCGGCACGGTCAGCGCCTACAAGCAAGGGGCTGTGAATGACGAGGTCGAATTGACCTTGCCCGGCGGGGCCCGCATCGTCGCGATCGTCACGCGCGAGAGTTCAGAGCTGCTCGGCTTGAAACCAGGCGCCAGCGCGTTCGCGCTGATCAAGGCCTCGTCGGTCATCATCGCGACCGACATGGCTGGCGCCAAGCTCTCGACCCGCAATCAGTTGCCCGGCACGGTAACGGTGGCACGACCCGGCGCAGTCAATGCCGAGGTGGTGCTCGATATCGGTGGCGGCATGCTCGTCGCGGCCATCATCACTCAGGAGAGCCTGAAGACGCTTGCGCTTGAACCCGGATCGCAGGCGGTTGCCCTGTTCAAGGCCTCCAGCGTGATCATCGGGACGCTGGTGTGAGCTGAAGCTCAGGCCGGTCAGAGCGATACGGGGCGCTGGCGCGTGCTGCTTTTCATGCTGGCAGTGCTGCTGCTGGTATCGCCGTTGACGATCGCCGCGCCGCATCGGGGCACCGATGCGGCGAGAGGACAAGATTCTGCTTGCCTCCAATCGGAGTGCCTCACCCTCGCGCCTGGGAACGACAATCAAGGCGTGTGATCGGGCCGGCGGGCCAATCCGATCCGACTCGCCAGACCACAAGGGAGGTCGACGATCCTGAACGCTCAAACCGACACGCTTGATTTGCCGAGCTCGCAACGGCAGCCCACGCATGACCCGGCGTGGCGCGTCCGCATGGCTGCCCTTTCGCTCGACATCGAAACCAACCCGGCAGAAGGCGACCGGATCTTCCGGATCGGCGCGGTGCGTTCGGATACCGGCGCCTCGCTCGACCTGTCGATCAACCGCACGCCACCAGAACCGGTCGGCACCCGGATCGACACCCGAATCGACGAAATTACGCAAGGTGCAGCCGTACTCGTCGGCCACAACTTGCGCCGGCACGACCATCCTCAACTCTTCCGGCAATACCCGGCGCTCGAGTTGCTGCAACTGCCGATCATCGACACGCTCGAACTGTCAGCCATCGCGTTCCCTGCCAACCCCTATCACCGCCTGGTCAAAGGCTACAAACTGCTGTCCGACTCGCGCAACGATCCGCTGGCCGACGCGCGACTCGCACTCGACCTACTGGGTGACGAGATCGAGGCGCTGGCAAGCATGCATCGGGTCGATCCCGAGTGGATCGGGTTGCTGCACTTCCTGCTGCAGGCAGATGCACCACTCGATCGGCTGCTGGGCGAGGTTCGCGAGCATCGCTGCGCACCCACACTGGACATGGCCCAGGCGGCGGCACAGCGTCGATTCCACGGTCTGTGCTGCGAGACGCGCCTGTCGCGATTCGCCGAAGACGACGCCACCGCCGAGTCTGGCCATCACCTGTCGCTTGCCTATGCGCTGGGGTGGATCCGCGTGGCGGGCGGCAACTCGGTGCTGCCGCGGTGGGTGCACGAGGCGATGCCCGACGTGCGTTCGCTGATCGGCGAGCTGCGCGAGCACGACTGCAGGCTACCTGGCTGCGTCTACTGCCGGCAGCAGCACAATCCCGAAGCGCTGCTGCAAGCGCACTTCAACAAGCCTGCGTTCCGCGCGAAGCCAACCGCGCTGGATGGCAGCTCGCTGCAGCGCGCGATCGTGGTGGCCGGACTGCAACGCCGCTCCATGCTCGCGGTACTGCCCACCGGAGGCGGCAAGTCGATCTGTTACCAGTTGCCGGCGCTGGTGCACTACGCGCGTGCCGGGCAGCTGACGGTCATCATCTCGCCGCTGCAATCGCTGATGAAGGACCAGGTCGACAACCTGCTGGCGGCCGGCATTCACTGCGCGGTCACCATCAACGGCATGCTGACGCCGCTCGAGCGCCGCGCCGCGCTCGACCGCATCCGCCTCGGCGATGCCGGCATCGTGCTGGTCTCGCCGGAGCAGTTTCGCAGCCGCACCTTCACCGAGGCGATTCACGCGCGCGAGATTGCCAGCTGGGTCTTCGACGAGGCGCACTGCCTGTCGAAATGGGGGCACGACTTCCGCACCGACTACCTTTACGTCGCACGCTTCATCCGCGAACAGTTCAACCGGCAGCCGGCGCCGGTGGCCTGCTTCACCGCAACCGCCAAACCCGATGTGATCGACGACTTGTGTGCGCATTTTCGCGCCAGCCTCGGCTTGGAGCTCGAGCGATTCCTCGGCGGCCATGCCCGAACCAACCTGTCGTACGACGTACTCGCGACAACCAGGCCGCACAAGGCCCAGCGCATCGTCGAGCTGTTGCGCCACGAGCTGCGCGAAGGCGGTGCCGGTGTGATCTTCTGCGCCACCCGCAAGACGGCCGAGAGCATGGCCGAACTCGTCAGCGCGCAGGGCCTGATCTGCGGCTGCTTCCACGGCGGGCTCGAGCCCGAGCGCAAGAAGGACGTTCAGCAGCGCTTCCTGCATGGCGACCTGCCGGTGATCGCCGCGACGAATGCCTTTGGCATGGGGGTCGACAAGCCCGACATCCGCGTCGTCATCCACGCCGATATCCCGGGGTCGCTCGAGAGCTATCTGCAGGAGGCGGGTCGAGCCGGGCGCGACGGCATCGCGGCCCGTTGCGTGCTGCTGTTCGACGAGGCCGATGTCGAGACGCAGTTCCGGCTGTCGGCCAACTCGCGTCTGACCCCGCGCGACTTCACCGGCCTGCTCCGCGGCATTCGCGCCCGCGTTGAGCGGCTGCGGCGTGACGAGATCGTGGTCTCGGCCACCGAGTTGCTGGTGGACAGCACAGGCACCGACATCCACGTGGATTCGCTCGACGCAACGACCAAGGTGACGACCGCGATCGCCTGGCTCGAGCGCAGCGGTTTCTTGCAGCGCAACGAGAACAACACTCGCGTCTTTCCGGCCAGCCTGCGCGTGCCGTCGCTGACTGAGGCGCGGCAGCGAATCGCAAAGGCCGATCTGCCGCGCGCCATCCTGCGGCGCATCCTGGCAGTGGTGAAAACGCTGTTTCGCGACCTGAGTCCGCAAGGGCTCAGCACCGACGAACTGATGCTCGAGTCGGGCATCCCGCCGGACGAATGCTTCCGCATCCTGCATCAGCTGGAGTCGCTGGGCGTGCTCAGCAACGACCTCGGCCTGACGGTGCGGGTATCCAAAGGTGTTCGGGGCGCGTCCGACCTTGCCCTGCAGCACCTCGATCGGATGGAGCGCGAGCTGCTCGCGCTGATGGCCGAGCAGGCGCCCGATGCCGATGCCGGCGGCGAGCCGCAGCATCTGGGCATCCGCGCGCTGTGCACCGAGCTGCGGCGTCGGCTCGAGCTGTCCGACAGCGACGCCCGCGTCAGTCCGCAGGCCTTGCGGGCCTGCCTGGGTTCGCTGTCGGCGAGCTTCGGCAGTGGCACCGAGAAGCGCAGCATGATGCACATCCGCGGCATGGGTCCGGACGGGTTGCGGGTTGTGCTGCACCGGCCGTGGCAGCAGATCCGCATGATCTGCGAGCGGCGCCGGGCGGTGGCGCAGGTCGTCCTCGCACGGCTGCTGCAGACCTTGCCCGAGGGCACGCGCGAAGGCAACCTGATCATCGAGTGCAAGGCGCGCGAGCTGATGGACGCGATCAGCGCCGATCTGGATTTGCGCAGCACGCTACGTGACCCGGCCATCGCTCTCGAACACGCCCTGCTCTACCTGCACGAGAACGGCGTGCTCGAGCTCGACAAGGGCCGTTCGGTGTTCCGTTCGGCGATGACGATCAAGGTTGACCCGGCCGCCCAGAAGCGCCGCTTCACGAAGGAAAATTTCGCGCCGCTGGCGGAGTTTTACCGTGAGCGCACGCTGCAGACCCATGTGATGCACGAATATGCGCGCCTCGGCGCGGAAAATCCCGATCGGGCCGTGCAACTCGTCGATGCCTATTTCACGCTGCCGCGAAAGCGCTTCGTGCGCGAATTCTTCAGCGGGCGCACCGATCTGCTGGAACTGGCGACGACCGACGAGTCGTTCAAGCGCATCGTCGACGACCTGCAGCAC
This sequence comes from Ideonella sp., assembly GCA_039932405.1. Lineage (GTDB taxonomy): Bacteria > Pseudomonadota > Gammaproteobacteria > Burkholderiales > Burkholderiaceae_C > Ideonella_A. The sequence goes on along the minus strand of JBDTQC010000085.1, from coordinate 2,825 downwards.
GCGATGCAGCAGGCGCTGGTCGAGCAACCCGAGCGCGGCAACCACCTGGTGCTGGCCGGCGCGGGCTCGGGCAAGACCCGCGTCATCGTGCACCGCATTGCGTACCTGCTGCGGGTGCGGCGGGTGGCACCTGAGCGGATCATCGCGCTGGCCTTCAACCGCAGTGCCGCGATGGAACTGAGACGCCGGCTGAGCGCCTTGGTCGGCGACGAAGCACGAGGCGTCACGGTGCTGACCTATCACTCGATGGCACTGCGGCTGACCGGCACCAGCCTGGCCGGCGCCGACGGCCGCGGCGCCGCGGTCGACTTCGAACAATTGCTGCAGGACGCGATCGATCTGCTGGAAGGCAAATCCGATCCGCTGTCGGACGCCGACGATGCCCGCGACCGCTTGCTGCAAGGTTATGAATACATCTTCGTCGACGAGTACCAGGACATCGACGAGAAGCAATACGCGCTGGTCAGCGCGCTGGCCGGCCGGCGCCTGGCCGATGCGGATGCGCGGCTGAGCATCATGGCGGTCGGCGACGACGACCAGAACATCTACAGCTTCAAGGGCGCGAGCGTCGAGTTCATCCGCCGCTTTCAGGCCGACTATGCCGGTGAGGTGAGCTACCTGGTAGAGAATTTCCGCTCGACACTCAACATCATTGACGCGGCCAACCATGTGATCCAGCGCGCCCGCGAACGCATGAAGGTCGACCATCCGATCCGCATCGACGCCCGCCGTGCCGCGGATCCGCCAGGCGGACGCTGGGGCGCGATCGATCATCAGGATGCTGGCAGGGTGCGGCTCGTCACCGTACCGGCCGATCGCAACCTGCAGGCGCAACTTGTATTCGACGAGATCAGCCGCATCCGCAGGCTCGATCCGGTTGCGCCACTCGGCTGCATCGCGGTGATGGCCAGGACCCACCGAACGCTCGAGCCGCTGCGCGCGCTGTGCGAAGTGGAAGGGCTGCGCAGCGAGCTGCTCAGCCGCGAGGCCGCCAAGGCGAGGTTGCCGCTGATGCAGTCACGCGAAGGTTGGCGAATTTCCGACCTGCTGCGCGGTCGGCGCGGCCGGCTTCGCTCCGTCGCAGCGCTGCGACGCTGGATCCGCACGCAGCGCGGCATCGAGACCGCCAACCCCTACTGGGCCGACCTGGACGCGGCGCTGGCCGATCTGGCGGATTCGAGCACCGGCTTGCGCCTGCCGGCTGCCGAACTGATCGACGCGCTCTACGAGGCGTCCGACGAGACCCGTCGCCACGGCCACGACGGCGCCCTTCAGCTGATGACCGCCCATGGCGCGAAGGGTCTGGAATTCGACCACGTGATCGTGATGGACTGCGCCGACTGGCGCTCGACCGGCGAAGACGAGCGGCGCCTGCTCTACGTCGCAATGACGCGCGCCCGAAAATCGCTGACCTTGATGCGCGCCGAGGGCGGACGCAACCCCCACCTGGTCGACCTCGGCACGGTCAGCGGCGTGGTCGACCTGCTGCCGGCGCAGCGCCCGGAATTCAGGCCCGACATCGATAGACGCTACGTGACCCTCGGGCCTGCTGATGTCGACATCGGCTTCGCCGGACGATGCGGCCCCGGCCACCCGGTTCACCGTGCGATCGAATCGCTACAGGTCGGCGACGAGATCGTGATTGCTGAGCGCCGGATAGAAAGCCCAGAAAGAGTCGCCGTCGGACGGCTTGCCAACCGGACCGAGCTCGATCCGGCATCGGTGGCCAAGGCAAAGGTCTGCGGGCTGATGGTGAGGACGCGGGAGCAGACGCCAGCGGCGCATGCCGAAGCGGTCAGGGTCGATCGGTGGGAGGTGGTGTTGATGGAGGTGGAGATCCGGGGAGACCTGGGCGATCGGTGATGGCTTTGTATGCAATACGGCATTGCCGTAGTATCATTGCGCGATCCAGACGGTTGCCGAAACACCTGTCTTTCAACGGTACGCCGCAGAAATTTGGAACGACGCCGAGCGCAATGAGTTCATCTCATGGATTGCAAGCAATCCAACTGCGGGTGATGTGATCCAGGGCAGCGGCGGTTGCCGCAAAGTCCGATGGTCGCGCTCAGGTCAAGGCAAACGAGGTAGCGCGCGAATCATCTACTTTTGTACGACCGAAGAGACAATCTGGCTACTTATTGCTTATACCAAGGCCAAGTTCGACAACCTGCCAACAGACTTCCTGGCTGACCTCAGAAAAGGAGTTGAAGATGCCCTCTGACATGGAAGCTTTCAAGCGCGACCTACTGGAGTCGGTCAAGCAAATGCGTAGCGGCAAGGCCGCTCGTATTACTCGAGTCAAGGTTCCGCAAGCTGCTGAAGCACGGTCACGTGTCGGTCTCTCGCAGCAAGACTTCGCGCGCCTCATGGGCGTGTCGGCGCGCACACTGCAAGACTGGGAGCAAGGCCGTCGAGAGCCAACCGGCGCAGCAAAGATGCTTCTCAGGGTCGCCTTCGCGCACCCCGAAGTGCTGCTCAAGCTGAACAGCTGACGCCCAACCCTTCCATCGAGAGGACTCGCCCGGGCAAGCCGGGTTGAGTCCTCTCAAGTAAATCGGATCGGGGGAAGGCGACCGTTTTTGGGTCACTGCGCCACTGCGGTTCAACGGTCCACGTCTGCGCAAAGGGTCCCCGGCTGCGCGGCACCGAGTCTCACTGCTCAGGAATGCGCACGAAGCCTTCCATCAGCCGCCGCGCCGTGCGGCTCATGGTCACCTTGTTCACCACCCAGCGGCCATCGATCTTTTCCGCCTCGGCACCGACTGTCAGCATGCCCGACGGGTGACCGAAGCGCACCCGGCCGTCCGGTCCGATCGGCGCAAGCA
>JBDTQC010000084.1:0-10120 GCA_039932405.1 Ideonella sp. | reverse complement strand
CCATCGTCAATGTTGCAATGTGATTCGAGATGCTGACCTTCAGCTCGCGCAGATCGTCCATGTCGCCTCCTGTTTTGATGATGGGTAACAGGCAGTCTAGGCGTGGATGGCGCGCGGAGCCAGACGGCAATGCCGCAGAGCAGCTATTCGCCGGGGCGCAAACCTGGCATCTGTCGGCACCATGAAGTTGCAATCGTGGGATGATCGATCACGAAAAATCGTTGCTTCCGGACACCGTCGCTCAGCTCCTGACGAGTCCTGTTGATTCCTGTCCAATCTGGAGACGGCATGCACCAGCCAGCCTTGGCGATCCGCCACTTGATGACCGCCCTTGCGGCGTTTGTGTTGCTCGGCAGTGCCCACGCCGCCTGGCCTGACAGGCCGATCCACATCATCGTCCCCTATCCGCCTGGGGGGCCAAGCGACATCGTGCTGCGCTCGGCCGCCGAGAAGATGCAGAGCTCGTTGAAGCAGCCGGTCTTGCTCGACAACAAGCCGGGTGCGGGCGGCAACATCGGCGCGGCGGCCGCTTCCCGGGCCGCGCCGGATGGCTATACCTGGTTCTTCGCGGTCGATACGCAGTTGACGGTCAATCCGCACATTTACCGCAGTCTGGGCTTCAAGGTCGAAGACCTGGTGCCGGTGTCGGTTGCCAGCACGTTCAGCCAGACGCTGGTCTGCAATCCATCGGTCGGCGTCAAGACCGTGCCCGAGCTTGTGAAGGCGGCGAAGAGCAGCAAGTTGAACTACGCATCGGGCGGCGCCGGCGTGCCCGGGCACCTGGCGATGGAGTTGCTGTTGTCGGTGGCGCATTTCGACATGCAGCACATTCCCTACAAGGGACCGGCGCCGGCCGCGCAGGATGTGATCGGCGGCCAGGTGGCATGCGGCTTTCTGGCCGGGCCAACCGTGTTGCCGCACATTCGCAGCGGACGGCTGGTGGCGTTGGCCGTATCCGGTGCAACACGCTCGCCGGTGCTGCCCGACGTGCCCACCGTTGCCGAATCGGGTTACCCCGGCTACGACGCCAGTTTCAAACTGGTGCTGTTTGCACCGCGCGGCACGCCCGAGCCGGTGATCACTGCCATGCACAAGGCATTTGTCGAAGCCTTGCGTGAACCCGACATGGCGACACGGTTGGCCGCCACCGACCAGGTCATCGTCGCTGGAACGCCCGCCGATGCGGCTGCGTTGATCACCGTCACGTCTCGCAAATGGGCCGAGATCGTCAAGCGAATCGGTTTGACGATCGACTGAGCCGGCCGTCGCCACCCGGCTCGCTGTCGGGGCCTCGCAGCTGTTTCGCACGGCTCGCGAAGGCGAGCGGTTCGGTCAGTGAAAGCGCGGCATAACCGACGACGCGATGGCGGGCTCCGCCGGTGTCGCCTGAGTTGCGCTGATCAATCAATTCGGCGTGCATCCGCCGCTGTCGAGCAACCATCATGGCGCCATTCAGAGCCCGCGCACCACACGCCTCGAAGGGATCGAAATCGGTGGCCAGATCGAGCAGTCGCGACACTGTCATTCGATCAGTGCAGCGGGCACCTTCATAGGGCAGATCGCGCGACAAGTTGGTGCTGACGACAAACAGCGTCTCAGCACCGCCCCACAGGCGCTCAAGTACTTGCGCCACCTGCACGCTGTCGACCTGGCCGACCGCGATCGGCAGCAGCGCGAACGGCTTGCCAAGCGCGGCCTGTAGCAGCGGCAGCTGAATTTCCAACAGCTGATCCAGTGTGTGAGGGCGGTCGTCGCGGACAACGTGATCGAACTCGTTCAGCGCGTCACGCGCCGCGGCGTCGATCGGAACCCGGCCAAGCGGCGTATCGAACGCGTCTAGGCTCGGTACGGCGAGGCCGCGCATCGCAGGCTGGCGCGACGGACCGAGCAAGACGACGCGGCGGATCTGTGCTGCGCAAGATCCGAGCCTTGCGTAGGCACGGCCGGCGATGCTGCGGGCAAATACCTGCCCGGCGTGCGGCACGATCAGCAGCTTGGGCGCCGCGCCTGGCCGATCGCCGCGCCGCGGCGCACACCAAACTGGCTGCACTGACGAGGCCTGGCCGGCGCAATCGGCGGGATGAAACAGGCCGGCCAGGGTGGCCAGTCGGATTGCAGACATGAATGAAACACCTCCTCCAGTGCGGGACACCATTTGTGCAGCACTGGAACGCTGCACCGTGGCTTCAACATGAGTCCGCCTTGGTCTTTATCAACCCGGAGAATCATGCCGACCCGAGCAACTGGCAAAAATCGCCCAGCTCAGCTCCGCTGGTATTGCCGCTCACCGAACAGCGTTTCGCGGGCCTGCTCGTCCATCATGGGCTTGCGTTTGTCGGCCAGCACCTCGACACCACGCTTGACCGCCGGGCGCCCGGCAATCTCGTCGAACCAGCCCTTCAGACTGGGGTAATCGTCCCAGTCGATGCCCTGGTTCTTCCATGAACGCAGCCAGGGGAACACCGCGATATCGGCGATCGAATACTCGGTGCCCGCCAGGTAGCCGTGGCGCGCCACCTGTTTGTCCATCACCCCGTACAGCCGCCTGGCCTCGTTGCTGTAACGGTCGATCGCATAGGCGATCTTCTGCGGCGCATAGACGCGGAAATGGTGCGCTTGCCCCAGCATCGGCCCGACGCCAGCCATCTGGAACATCAGCCATTGCAGGACGTCGTAGCGCTGTCGAACCGATTCGGGCAGGAAACGCCCACTCTTCGCCGCCAGGTAGAGCAGGATGGCACCTGATTCGAACAGCGAGATCGGCTCGCCACCGGGTCCGTCCGGATCGATGATCGCGGGGATCTTGTTGTTCGGGCTGATGGCAAGAAATTCGGGATTGAACTGGTCGCCGGCACCGATGTCGACCGCATGCACGCGGTACGGCAGGCCACATTCTTCGAGCATGATGTGAACCTTGTGGCCATTCGGGGTGGCCCACGAATACACTTCGATCATGTCGGGGTCTCCAGGCGATTGCTTGCGACCTGTCGACTCTAGTCCAAACCGCATTCCGCATTCCGCATTCCGCATGCTCGACGCGATCAGGCGAATCTTTTCCGGCAAACCCGCGGGGCCTGATTGGCGCTCCGAGTCGGGCTGGGCCAAGGCGCAGGGGTTCGCGTTCAAGCAGGTTCCCGACTCTGCTGGCTTTGCGATCGACGGTCAATTCGACGATCGAGCGTGGCGGCTCGAATGGGGACCGCCGCAGCGCCGCTACGTGCAGACCCGCGAGTTGCGGATGCGCATGGAACTGAGCCTGCGCCAGGATCCTTCGATGATGGTGCTGAGCCGTCGCCTGCTGGATCTGCTCGAACAGGAAACCTTCGACGATTTCACGCAGGGCACGCAAACCTATGTCGGCAGTTCGGTGCCCGAAGAAATGCGCTGGCTGGCGATGTGGCCGCGCGCCAGCCTGAGCGGACAACGCGAAGTGCGCCAGCACTTTGCCGCGCTGGGTGTATTGCCCGATGTGGCCGGCTCGTGGCTGGAAGGCCGGCTGGGGTCACAGCTGCTCGCCGCGCAGCCGGGGCTGCTGCGAGCGGCGCCGCCGTTCATGCTGATGTGCCATCGCAGCCGCCTGTATCTGCGCATGGAGCTAGCCGAAATCGGATCAACCGACCTCGCCGAAGCGATCGCCATCTTCGCGGTGGCCGCCCAGCAGCTGTTGCGACTCGAAGGCCGGGAGTCCGAAGGCGCCGCGTGGACGGCGACGGCACTTGCCTCGTGGCAGGCGCTTGAGCAAGCCGACTGAACCGCCGATCAGAGCCGGCGATCAGGCCGCCGCTCAGCCGCCGCGCCGTGCCACTTGCCAGCCCATTTCGGCCAACGGCCGGGCGCCCGCCGCAGCCTCCTTGGCCTGACTGCTCGACGCCGTACCGTCGACCACCCGCTTGGCAATCCCCTGCAGGATGCCGGCCATGCGAAACAGGTTGTAGGCCATGTAGAAGGTCCAGTCAGCCAGCACGGCCTCGATGTCGTGGCCCGGGCGGGTACGGCCGGTCCGATCGCAATAGCGGCGAATATAGGCCGCTTCGTCGGGGATGCCGAGTGCCTGCAGGTCGAGGCCGCCGATGCCGCGGAAAGCGCTGGCGGGGATGTGCCATGACATGCAGTGGTAGCTGAAATCGGCCAACGGATGGCCGATCGTCGACAGCTCCCAGTCGAGCACGGCGATCACCCGTGGCTCGGTCGGATGGAACACCAGGTTGTCGAGCCGAAAATCGCCGTGCACGATGCTGACCTGGGCCGCATCGCGCGCGCTGGCCGGAATATGCGCCGGCAGCCATTGCATCAATTCGTCCATGGCGGCGATCGGCTCGGTCACCGAGGCCAGATACTGTTTGCTCCAACGGCCGATCTGGCGTTCGAAATAGTTGCCCGCCTTGCCAAAGCCGTCGAGCCCCGCGGCGTGCACGTCGACACAGTGCAACGCGGCGATCACGCGGTTCATGTCGTCGTAGATTGCGGCACGTCCGACCGGATCGAAATCGGGCAGCGACTGATCCCACAGCACCCGTCCCTCGATGAATTCCATCACGTAGAAGGCGCGGCCGATCACCGATTCGTCCTCGCAAAGCAGCAACATGCGCGGCACCGGTACGGCGCTGTCGCCGAGGGCCTGCATGACCCGGAACTCGCGTTCGATTGCATGTGCCGACGGCAGCAATCTGGCAGCCGGACCCGGCTTCGTTCGCATCACGAAGCTCTGGTCCGCCGTGCTCAGCTTGTAGGTCGGATTCGACTGGCCGCCCTTGAATTGCTCGATTCGAAGTGGCGCTGCGAAAGCCGGCAGGTGCTGCGCGAGATACGCCGTCAGCGCAGCGATGTCCATCGAATGTCGATCGGCAAGCGGCCTGGTTCCGGTCTGGGATTCCATCGGCGCAGTCTCCTTGGTGGTTCGGTAAAGATTCAACCCGGTTGTTCGGCGATCGCCATCAGCTTTTGCTTCGACAACACCACCAGCCGGGTCGGCTCGATGCGCACCGCGCCAGCGCGCTCGAATCCCTTCAACTCCTGGTTGACCCGCTGCCGCGAGGCACCGAGCAGATGCGCGATGTCTTCCTGTGCCAGGGCCAGACCGATTCGCGTCTCGTCGCCCTGCTGCGTGCCGTAACTGCGCGCCAGAAACAGCAGCTGTTTGGCCAGTCGCGACGCCAGCGGCTTGGTGCTGAGGTCCTCGATGGCGTCGAACATCAGTCGAAGGCGTCGACAATTCAGCCGCAGCAAGGCGTCGTACAACTCGACGTGATGGGCCAGCAGGTGGTGGAAGTCGGCCTTGCGCACCGCCAGAAGCGTGGTTTCTCCATGGGCATTCGAATCGTGGGTGCGCGGCAGGCCGTCGAACAGCGCGATATCGCCGAACCAGACACCCGGCTCGACGTAGGTCAGTGCAATCTGCTTGCCTGACAGCGAGACCGAGCTGACCCGAACCGCGCCCTTGGCCACGCCGCACCAATCAGCAGCGACACCGCCGCGGGTAGAGAGCAGGGTCCCATCCGGCAGGCGGCGCACCGTCGCGCGCGACAGAATGTCATTGCGAAGCGGCAGCGAGAGTTTGGAGAACCAGCTGCCAGATTCGATGGCTCGGCGCTCGATGGTCGTGAGGACGCTGGAATTCATGCTCGGTTCTTGACCTGACAGCCGCAGCTGAAATGACATGGTCTATTGTGGTCCGCAACGGCGGCTGGTGGCGTCTGCAACCGAGTGGCTTTCTGGCTGATGCGCGCTGCGCCGCACACCCCGCAAACCCGCTGCCGGCTGGTATCTTCATGTTAGAGTCTTTGCAACTGATCTTGCGATAACGCATGCGCCGACTCGTCCCCGTCACCCTTGTTGGTTCCTTGCTGCTTGTGGCGGGGCATTGCGCCATGGCGCTTGGCATGGGGCAGGTGCGCACCACCAGCCAGCTGGGTGACCCGCTGCGGTTTTCGGTGGCGCTGTCGAGCCAGCCTGGCGAGGCGATCGCCGAAGACTGCATTTCCGCCGAAGTCTTTTCAGGCGCAGCTCGTATTCCCGACGAGATGGTGCGCCTGAGTCTCGAACGCTCGGCCAATGGCTTGCCGACTTCATTGAGAGTCACCACCGGAACCCGCATCGACGAGCCGTTGGCGCGCGTCGAACTGGCTTTCAATTGCGGCAGCTCGTTGAAGCGCAGCTATGTCGTTTTCATCGACCCACCGGTGTTGCAACTGGCCGAGGCTGGCCGCGAACCGGCCGCCGCCAGCACGGTCAGCCCGCGTCCGCCGCCGCGTGCGCGCTCGACCGCCACGCGGTCACGGTCCAGCCGAACCGCATCGTCACGCGCTGCGCGGGAGGCCCGGGAGGCGCGCCGCGCTGCGGTTTCTGGTGCAGCTGGTGCATCGGGCGCCGCGCCTCGCCAGCAGCGCGCTGCTGTTGCGAAGTCGGCTCGTCAGGCCCGCTCCGTGGCGGCCGCCACGCCAAGTGATCGTTCCAGTCTGAAGCTCGAATCGGCGCCCCCGGCGCTCGCCGGGGCTCCGGTCAGCGCGCGGCAGGCGCCCGCCGGAGCTGCAGGTTCTTCGGCCAAGTCTTCGTCGGCCAACGCCAGCTTGGGCGCCGCCAGTGCGGCGATCGGCGGCGCGGTCGGTGGCGCGGTCGCCGCGGCGCCAACTGCGTCCGCTGCGGTCAGCGGCCTGCTCGGGGAACTCGCGGCCAAGGCCGAAGCCGACAGCCAGTCGGCCAATCTCGAGAAGGTGCGGCTGCTCGAAGAGAACCTCAACAAGGTGCGCACCGACAACCAGTCGATGCAGCGATCGATGGCCGATCTGCAGACCCGCCTGGCGCATGCCGAAGACAACAGCGTTTCGATGAGCCTCGTCTACGGCCTGCTGGCTCTGCTGCTGTTGCTGTTGCTGGTGATTGGCGGCCTGTTGTGGCGCCAGGCCAGCCTGCGTCGAGAGTCTGATTGGCTGAAGACGGCAGCTGCCGAAGAACCGCCCGTCGTTGACGCCGAGTCGGTCGGCGCGCCGCGCTCGATCGTTCATCCGGTCCTGCCGTCTGCGAAGGCTAGCGCCGAAGCGACCGCCGCGGCGGCAAGACTGGCCGAAGCGGCGACCAAACCGGGGCCCCGGTCAAGCCTCGCGGCTGCTGCCGCGCTCAAGGCAACGGCGCTGGCAACCGATCCTGTGGACGCTGCCACGCCTGCCCGCTTGGCTGCGGCTGTGCCACACGAGATCACGGCAATCCACGACCCGCGGCGCGAGGTCAGCGTCGACGAATTGATCGACCTCGAGCAGCAGGCCGACTTCTTCGGCGTGCTCGGGCAGGACGATGCGGCAATCGACTTGCTGATGGGGCACTTGCAGGGAACCGGCGGCGTCAGCCCCTTGCCCTACCTGAAGTTGCTGGAGATCCATCGGCGTCGCAACGAACGCGCCGCCTACGATCGCGTGCGCGAACGGTTCAACCGCCGTTTTGCCGCCTTCGCACCTGAATGGGAGGCCCATTCCGGACACGATCGCTCGCTGCAGGACTACCCAGCCGTCATCGAGCAGCTTCAGAAGCAGTGGCCGACGCCGGGACGCGCAATGGACACGCTGTCCGAACTGCTGTTCCAGCACGACGTCAGCGGCCAGACCTTCGACCTGCCGGCGTACGGCGAGTTGCTGTTTCTCTATTCGTTGGCGCGCGATCTCGCAGAGCACGAACCGCCGGCGGACGGCGTCGATCTGCTGTTGCCGCTCGGCGGCGACGGCGAGGCTGAAGCCAAGTCGAGCGCTGGACTCGTGCCTCTGGCGGCCGGTGGCGCCGCGGCATTCACCGCACCGGCAACCCTGCCCGGCGAACTGCCCGCGATTCGCCCGCATGACGATCTCGATGATCTGCCTGACCTCGAATGGCATGCCGACAGCCGCCTGTCGCCCGATACGATGCCGATCGATCCAACGGACCGCACGCCGCCCCGTTCGGGCAACGACTTATCCGGCCTGTTGGATCTGGACCTGCACGAGCCCGAAGAGCCCAAGGGCCCGCTGTCCAAATATTGATGGACTTTTGATCAGCGATTGATCGCTACGCCCTGCGCCCTGCGGCGCAGCGACCGTGCGAGAAGCTCAGAGTCCGGCCAAACGTTGCAAGGCGGTCTGCAGCGTCTCGTCCTTCTTCGCAAAACAGAAGCGCGCGAGTTGCTGGTCGCGTCCATCGGCATAAAACGCCGACAGCGGGATTGCGGCGACGCCGATCTCGCGGGTCAGCCAGCTGCAGAATTCAGCCTCCGGCAGATCACTGATGGCGCTGTAGTCGACGCACTGGAAAAAACTGCCCTCGCTGGGCAGCAGGCGCAGGCGGCTCCGGCTCAGGCCGGCCCGGAACAGGTCCCGCTTGCGCTGGTAGAACGCAGGCAGATCCAGATAGGGTCGCGGATCTGCCATGTACGCCGCCAGCGCGTATTGCATCGGCGTGTTGACGGTGAAGACGTTGAACTGGTGAACCTTGCGGAACTCGGCGCTCAGCGTCGCCGGTGCGGCCACGTAGCCGACCTTCCAGCCGGTGACATGGTAGGTCTTGCCGAAGCTCGACACGATCACGCTGCGCGCGGCCAGTTCGGGCCAGCGCGCCACGCTCTGGTGTGGCGCACCGTCGAACACCGTGTGTTCATAGACCTCGTCTGAAATCACCAGCACGTCGGTCGGACGCAGCAACTCGGTGAGCTGTTCCATGTCCTGCGCGCGCCAGACCGTCGCGCTCGGGTTGTGGGGCGAGTTGATGATGATGGCCCGGGTGCGCGGGCTGAGCGCGGCCTGGATTCGATCGAAATCGGGCCGGAAGCTGCCGGGTGTCAATGGCACGTGAATCGGCACGGCGCCTGCAAGGACGATGTTGGGCTCGTAGCTGTCGTAGCACGGGTCGAGCACGATCACCTCGTCGCCCGGATGAACCAGCGCCAGGATGCTGGTCAGGATTGCCTGGGTGGCCCCGGCCGTGATCGTGATCTCGGTGTCCGGGTCGTAGTGCTTGTCGTACAGCTTGGCAATCTTGTCGGCGACCGCGCGCCGCAACGGCGCGATGCCGGCCATCGGCGGGTACTGGTTATGGCCGGCGCGCATGGCCGTCGTCACGGCCTCGAACAAGGCCGGATCGCCCTCAAAATCGGGGAAGCCCTGACCGAGGTTGACGGCATCATGTTGCTGCGCCAGTGCCGACATCACCGTGAAGATGGTCGTTCCGACGCGGGGCAGGCGGCTGGCAACAGCAGGGGAAATTGGCTCTCTCATGACAAATCGGCGGCCGCGAGACGGCCTGGCTCAGAGTTGATAGTTGTCGGGATTGCCGGCAATCGCACGCATCACCAGATTGCGACCCAGGCGATCGGAAAGCATCTCGGCAAACGAATAGACGAAACTGCGCAAGTAGGCGCCGCGCTTGAAAGCGATGCGGGCCACATTCTGACCGAACAGATGGCCGACCGGACGCCAGACCAGTTCGCCGCCGGGCGGATCGTCGCGCACCGCCATCTCGGCCACGATGCCGACCCCCATGCCCAGCCGAACGTAGGTCTTGATGACATCGGAATCGATCGCCTCGAGCACGATGTTCGGCTTCAGCCGGCGCAACTCGAATGCATGGTCGATGCGGGTTCGTCCGGTGAAGCTCGGGTGGTAGGTGATCAGCGGGTGCGGAACCAGCTCTTCCAGGCTCAGCCGTTCAAGGCGCGCCAACGGATGGCTTGCCGGCATCACCGCAACGTGTTGCCACTCATAACAAGGCAGCGAAATCAGCGCATCGAAACCTTCCAGCGATTCGGTTGCCAGCCCCACCTCGGCTACCTCGTCGATGACCATCTGCGCCACCTGCTCGGGCGTCCCCTGATGCAGGCTGATATTGACCTTTGGAAAACGCTTGCGCAATTGCGCCACCGGCGCCGGCAAGACATAGCGCGCCTGGGTATGCGTGGTGGCGATCGACAGGGTGCCGGCATCCTGGTTCGAGAACTCTTCGCCGATGCGCTTGAGGTTGTTCACTTCGCCCATGATCAGCTCGATCGAGCGCAGCACCTGCAGCCCGGGCTCGGTGACTCGTTTCAAACGCTTGCCATGGCGTGCGAAGATCTCGACGCCCAATTCATCCTCGAGTTCGATGATCGCCTTGGAAACGCCGGGCTGCG
>JBDTQC010000083.1:0-10132 GCA_039932405.1 Ideonella sp. | reverse complement strand
GAAATCGCCGGGCTTGAAGCTGAGCAGTTGCTCGACGGTTGCCGGTGCATGCGCAAGCTCTGCCACCAGCTCTACCTCGGCCGCCTGGATCTGCTCTTTCATCAGGTTGACCCAGCGCCGGTCCGGCTCCATGCCGTCGCCCTGGATCGGTGAATACAACACGTCTCGGATCGGCTCCAGGGTCGAATACGGAATGCAGAAGTGGATGGTTCCGCTGGACTCGCCGATTTCGAGTGTGAAAGAGGTCGAGATGACAACCTCGTTGTGGGTCGCGATGTTGGCGAATTGCGGCTGCATTTCTGAGCGCTGGTAGTCGAATTCGAGCGGGTAGACGCCGACCCAGGCCTTGACATATTGCTCGATCACCACATTGACCAGCCGACGGATGACGCGTTGCTCGGTGGGTGAGAAATCGCGGCCCTCGATCCGGGTGTTCGATTTGCCGTCGCCGCCGAACAGCGCATCGATCACGGCGAAGATCAGGTTCGGATCGCAGATGATCAAGCCGCTGCCACGCAACGGCCGCACGTTGACGATGTTGAAGTTGGTCGGCACGACGATCTCGCGCAGGAAGGCGCTGTACTTCTGAACCTTGATCCCGCCGATCGAGATTTCCGGGCTCTTGCGGATGTATTCGAACAGCCCGACCCGGATGTTGCGCGCGAATCGCTCGTTGATGATTTCCAAGGTCGGCATGCGTCCGCGGACGATGCGTTCCTGGCTCGAGATGTCGTATTCGCGAACGCCACCTTGTTCGACTTCTTCGCTGGCGGATTCCGACGTATCGCCGGTGATGCCCTGCAACAGCGCGTCGACTTCGTCCTGCGAGAGGATCTGCTGGCTCATTGGACTACCCTGCATGATGCGCACTGCGGGATTCGCGCTTGGGAGCGGCCCGGCGCGCTCACTGGTGTACCTTCACGCTGCGCGCTGCGGAATTCGCCCTTGGGGCGGCCCGGCGGGCTCATGACAGTGCGGCCTGTTGCGGCGATCGGTGCAGATCGATCATTGGATGATGAAGTTGGCGAAATGGACGTGGGTGACCGGGTTGTGCACGCTGGGAGCACGCCGCTTCTTGCGCTTCTTCCGGCCGTCGTCGGCTTCGGGCTCGGCATCCTCTGGATCGATCTCGATGCCCATCGGGCGCACCGATTCACGCATGATCTCCTCGGCCAGCGCGTCCTTGCCGGCGCGGTCGAGCAATTCCTGCGACGTCTTGTGGGCCAGCACCAGCAGGATGGCGTTGCGGATCGAGGGCATGTAGCCTTTCATCTGATCACCGAACTTGGGGTCGTCGACCTCGAGCGTCACAGCGATCTGGGCATACCGTTCGGCGTCCTTGTCGGCCAGGTTGACGACGAACGGATCAAGCGCCACGTAGGTGGGGGGATGGTCGCTGCGCGGCTTGTTGGTGGCATGCGCCACTTCGCCGGCCTCTTCGCCATTTGCCGAGGAGACGTTTTTCTTCATGATGAAGAAAGCGCCGGCTGCGCCAGCTGCGAGCAGCACCAGCAGCGCAACGAGGATGACCATGAGCTTCTTCTTGCCCTTGCCCTTGCCCTTTGGGGCATCGGGGCTGATCACATCGGCGGTTGCGGTGGCCATCTGGACTCCTTCTTCGGTTCAATAGCGGCGCATTGAAAACGCCATTCCGAGAGAGATTGTCGAAGCCAATGGCTGTGCCGAAAGCGGCGAAAAGCGCCTGCTTTCTTGTCTTGTGCCAGCGATGGGCCGCGCCGGCCAAGTCAGCGGGTGCCTGTTCCACGCAACCTGGGCGGCGCGGGCCGCGCTCAGGCGTAGAGATCGACCTGAGCGGTGCCCGCGTGGGTTCGGCGCGCCGGCGGCGGCCGTGGCAACGGATCCGCGTCGGTGTCGAAGCTGCGGCTGCGCGCCTGACTCTGGCTCTGGCCCTGTCCGTCACTGCGCTGCTGCGCTGCGCCGTCGCCGCGCCCGTGGTTCGCCGATGCCGACGATTGACCGTGGTTGTGCTCGGACACACCGCCACCGGTCAGTGTCAGCCCGGCTTCACGCAAGGCGCTGGCCAGCTCGGGCAGGCCTGTTTCGAGCACGGCGCGGGTCGCGGCGGAATCGACCGAGAAATTGACCTCGGCCTGGTTGCCGTCGAGCGTGATGCTGATCGAGATCGGCCCCATGTCGGCTGGGTTCAGGTGCAGCCTGGCCTCCTGAACGCCATTGCTTGCCAGCATGCTGACCTGCACGCCAACTGCTTCGCGGAAATCGGCCGCCAGCGGTGAAGTACCAAACCGGATCTCGACCGGCGCGCCGGCCGGAGTGGGCGAATTGGGCACAACCTGATGCGGTGTCGGCGCGACGGCAACGGCCTGTTCCAGCAGCTTGGCGAACGAAGCGGCGGGAGTGGCCGGCGTCGACGCTGCCGGGTCGGATCGGGGGACGGTGGTCTGCTCGACCCGGTTGGTTCTGGATTGGGGTTGACTCGCAGGCTCGCGTGTTCCGACATCCTGCCGGGTCTGGTCGATGACAGGCGTTGCGACGGCTTGACCTTCGGCTCTGCCAGGCACCGACCGGGCGCCGCTGTCGGCTCTGCCAACCGGCGCATTCGGCGCTGATCTTGACGAACGCTGGCCGGGCTCCAGAGGAGTCGGCACCTGAGCGGTGATGACGTTGGCCATTGTTGCCGCCGAGCCGGCGGCGGAGGCCAGCTTGGCGCTGTCGTCTGTGGCTGAAGGTGCCGGGCCGGAAGCCTTGGCGAATGATTCGATGGGTAGCGGCTCGACATGATTGCCTGGCACGCCGACGACCGGGACGACGCCATCGGCCGGGGAGTCCTTGCCTTGGTCACGCGGCCGGATCGGACGATCTTCGGTGCTGGTTTTGGTCCTGGTTTTGGTGCTGGTTTCCAGTGCGGTCGAGTTGGCAAGCGTCGGGTCGGCAAGCCATTCTTTCGCATCCGACGGGACGGCGTCGGGTGTCGATGGCGACGCCAGCTGGCTTTGGACACGCGATTGGGCTGCGGTGGCTGCCAGTCCGACACGAGCTTCGATTGGCGCGTGCGATCCAGCCGGCGACTCAGCGTTGCTAAAGAACGGCGCACGCGATCCTGGTAATGGTGCGGCGCTGTTTGACGACGGTTCGGTCGGGCGCAGCGATGCGGGGCCAGGGCTTTCGACCGGACGGGTTGCGAATCCGGGGTCCTTCGCCTTGGTACTGCGTGCGGCAGGGTCTGCGGGAGTGGAGCTGGGTGTAATCGTCGGGATCACCGCCGGGATCACTGACGGGATCGACGCAGCCAACATCGATGTGTCGAGCGGGTTCGGCGCCGCTCCGGCTCCGACTTCGGCTGGCGGGTCGGTGGCTACTGGTTCGTCTGCTTCGCCGGTGTCGGCCAAAGTGCCGACCAAAAGGTCAGCGGCTGGTCCGGTCGCGATGTCGACGGGATCAGCGGCCAGCTGGAGGGCGGCGCGGGTTGTTGGTGCCGTCATTGGCGGCAGATTCGCAGCCATGGCGTTCGGCAGGCGCGCGGAAGTGCCCGAAGATGCCAGGTTCGGTGCATCTGCAATGTTCGGGATCGCGACTGTCAAATCGGCAACCACTGGATCGGTGCCGGGCAAGGGGTTGCGAACCGGCGCGGCTTTGCCGGCGCTGGAGCATGCGTTCATTGACGTGCCGGGCAGTGCCGTTGGCGGGCTTCCTGCTTGACCAGCGCTGCCTGGCTTGGGCAACCAATCCGCGATCCACTCGGCAAGCTTGTCGGTGTCGGTGTCGATCTCGGTTCCGGTGCCAGCGCCAGTGCCGATGCCAGTGCCAGTGCCAGTGCCAGTGCCGGTGCCGGTGCCGGTGCCATTGCCAGTGCCATTGCCATTGCCATTGCCATTGCCAGTGTCGATGTTGGCTTGCGCTGCGGCCGCTGCCAGGGTCGGATTCGTCGCGGCCGGATCAGCCATCAATTGACGGCCCGGTTCGGCGGTCGACCCAAGGCCGGCCAGTTGATCGGCGAACGAGCCCATTGGCGCTGTGGCGTCATCGGCGAACAGGGCGTTGATGGCGGCCGCCGTTCCTGGCAAACCGGAATGGTGGCTCTTGGAAAGAAGGGCGAGGATCGAGCTGTTCATCGTCTTTGCGGGCTCACTGCATGGCGCTGCTGAAGCCGGAGGTCCGGCTCGACGCGCGCGCTGCAAATTCATCGGTGGTCTTCTGGTCGCGGCGATCGGCGCTGAGTCGAAGTTCGAGCTGGCGGCGTTCGATCAGCTTGCGAACCGAGGCGACGCGCAACTCGTGGTGCCGCAGCACCTGCTCGGCGGCGGCGAGCTGTTCGGCGGCCTTGCGCAGAACCAGGTCCTGGTGACTGACGGCCTGGCCGAGCCGCGTCATGAAACCCTGGTAGCAATGGACGACCGGCATGGTTCCCTCGGTGCGGAACTGGCCGGTCCAGCGCTGTTCGTAGTCGCTGCGGTAGGCCACCAGCTGGTCCGACTGACCGGCCGCCATTTCAACCGCCTTGGCGGCTCTTCGGCAGGCTGCCAGGCTGGTATCTCGTTCGCCTTCGGCCAGCGCAAGCAGCGTCAGCAGGGGTTGCAAAGCACTCATCGGTTGCTCCTTGGATTTCGTCAAGTCAGGCCGTCAGGCCATCAGGCTGCGCAGTTGCTGCACGCAGGCCGCCAGCGGAGCGGCTTCGTTCATGCCTTGCTGCAGATAGTCGGCCATCGCCTGGTGCAGGTTGACGGCGTTGTCCAGATCGGGGTCGTTGCCAGGCACGTAGGCGCCCAGCTGGATCAGGTCGCGCGCCTTGCTGTATTTCGAATGCAACTGGCGAAAGCGCCGGGCGGCATCGATGTGCGGTGGCATGGCCACATTGGTCATTACCCGCGAGATTGATTTCTCGACATCGATGGCCGGGTAGTGGCCGGCTTCCGCCAATTCCCGCGACAACACGATATGGCCGTCCAGAATGCCGCGCGCCGCGTCGGCGATCGGGTCCTGCTGGTCGTCACCTTCGCTCAGCACGGTGTAGAAAGCTGTGATCGAGCCGCTGCCGGCGCCGGCATTGCCGCTGCGCTCGACCAGTTGCGGCAGCTTGGCAAAGCAGCTCGGCGGGTAGCCTTTGGTGGCCGGTGGCTCGCCGATGGCGAGCGCGATCTCGCGCTGGGCCATTGCATAACGCGTCAACGAGTCCATCAGCAGCAGCACGTGTTGGCCACGATCGCGAAAATCCTCGGCGATCGCGGTGGCGTAGTTGGCACCTTGCATGCGCGTCAGCGGCGGCGCGTCAGCCGGTGCGGCAACCACCACCGAGCGGCGCAGCCCTTCTTCGCCGAGGATGTCTTCGATGAATTCCTTGACTTCGCGGCCGCGCTCGCCGATCAAGCCGACCACGATCACGTCGGCCTCTGTATACCGCGCCATCATGCCGAGCAGGACGGATTTGCCGACACCGGTGCCGGCAAACAGGCCGATGCGCTGGCCACGCCCGACCGTCAGCATCGAATTGATCGCCCGCACGCCGGTATCGAGCGGACGGCGCACCGGCTCGCGGTCCATGGCATTGATCGGGCGGCGGATCAGCGGCGCGTTGTGGGTGCTGCCGAGCGGCCCCTTGCGGTCGATCGGGTTGCCATGCGAATCGACCACGCGTCCGAGCAGGCCGTCACCGACCGGCAGGTGCTGGGTGCGGTCTTCGTTGCGACGCCACGGGTGCTGCTGGCTGCCCAGGCGGATGGTCACCACGGGGCGCGGCCGCGGCACAACCACCGCGCCGCTGGCCAGGCCATGGATGTCGCCGGTGGGCATCAGGTAGGCCCGATCTCCGGAGAAGCCGACCACTTCAGCCTGCACTGGCAGCTGACCCGGCATGCGAACTTCGCAGACCGAGCCGACCGGCACGCGGATACCGGCTGCCTCGAGCACCAGCCCGGCCACCCGCACCAGCACGCCGCGGGTCTCCAGCGCCTGCGGCTGGGCCGACAGCCGCTCCAGCCCGCTGAGGTAGTTGGTCCAGCGATCGCTCACCACACTGGCCGAAATGGCGCTGTTCTCGATCGGCGAATTCATCATGAGCGTCGCTCCTGATCGATGCGTTGGTCTGCCCGGGCTTCATGGGCGGTGCCATGGCTGGCAGCGTCGACAACCCATGGCTGTTCAGCGCCCAGCTCGGCCGTCGCGAGGCGCCAGCGGGTCTGCATTTCGGCATCGACAGTTCCGATGTCGGAGTCGACCAGACAACCGCCGCGGGCCACCGCGCTGTCGGCGATGACTCTTGCGCCACGCGCCTTCAAAACCTCGGATGCACCTTGCGTGACGACATCGAGATCGTCCGGATGGACGCGCACCGTGATGTGCCGGGCGCTCAGCAGCAAGGCATCGAGCGCTTCGGTGGCGACCATCGCCACCAGGCCGGGACGTGTCTGCAGTTCGGTGCGGACGATCTGGCGCGCCAGGTTGGTTGCCGAAACCGCCAGCGCGCCTGCCATCTGCTGTTGCAATGCGTCGAGCTGTTCGCCGGTGCTTTTCAACAACGCACCGATCTGTGTCGCGACCTGCCTTGCGTGGCTCTGCTTGAATGCGTCGAGTGCCGCCAGGCCGTCGCGGTAACCGTCCTGATAGGCCTGCTGACGGGTCGTGTTGAGCAAGGTCTGAAGTTCCGCCTGCTGATCGGCCGATGGCGCTTCGGCCTTGGCCGGGCGCCTGGAAGCGCCGGGCCCTGGCGCAGCGGCATCGCTCGACGTGTCAAGGGTTCCGGGTGTCCAGGCGGCGAAGTCGTTCAGCTCTTCGCGCGGAATGAAACGGCCGTACACCGACGGTTTGGTGCCGTCGGGTGCCGGGATGTTGCGGATCGGGTTGCGGGGCGACGGCTTAGACGAAGTCATCACCACCACCCGAACTCATTGCAATCTGTCCTTCGTCGCTCAGGCGACGCACGATCTTCAACAACTCTTTCTGCTCTGCCTCGACTTCGGAGACACGCACCGGACCGCGCGACTCCAGGTCTTCGCGCAGCGTTTCTGCGGCACGGCTCGACATGTTGCGGAAGATCTTGTCGCGCAACGCCGGCGTGGCGCCTTTCAGCGCAATGATCAGCGACTCGCTCTGCACTTCCTTCAGCACGGTCTGGATGCCCTTGTCGTCGAGCTTGTTGAGGTCGTCGAAAGTGAACATGTTGTCCATGATCTTCTGCGCCAGATCGCTGTCGGCCTCGCGGATGAAGTCGATCGCCGCCGTTTCCGCATTCGATCCCAGCAGGTTGATCATCTCGGCCGCGGTCTTGACGCCGCCCAGGCTGGCCTTGCGCATCGTCGAGCCACCGGCCAGCACGTTGCTCATCACGTCGTTGAGGTCGATCAGTGCAGACGGGCGAATGCCGTCGAGCGTGGCGATGCGCACCAGCACCTCGTTGCGCTGGCGCTCGCCGAATGCCTTCAAGACCTCGGTCGAGTGGTTCGGATCGAGGTGCACCAGAATGGCCGCGACGATCTGCGGATGTTCGTTGCGCAGCAGTTCGGCCACTGCCGCCGGATCCATCCACTTCAGGCTTTCGATGCCCGAGTTGTCGACGCTTGCCAGAATCCGGTCGAGCAGGATCTTTGCCTTTTCGTCACCGAGCGCACGGTGCAGCACGGCCCGGATGTACTCGTCATTGTTCGGAACGAGCATGCTCTTGTCGCCGGCAAGTTCGGCGAAGCGGTCGATCACGTCGTCGACCCGTTCGCGCGAGACAGCCTTCATCTTGGCAATCGTTTGGCCCAACAGCTGAACTTCCTTCGGCGTCAGGTGGCGAAAAACCTCGGCAGCCTCTTCCTCGCCGAGCGACATCAACAAGATGGCCGCATCTTCGATGCCGGTGACGTCCGATCCGCTCATCGTGTCACTCCGGGGAAGGTCGTTTGAATCATCGGGTTCAAGCCGCCTCGCCGCTGACCCAGCCGCTGACGATGTTGGCCACCGCTGCCGGGTTCTGCTTGGCCATGCTGCGGGCACGTGCCAGCCGCTCTTCGGTCGACGGTCCCGACAAGGCCCTCACCTCGTGCGAGGGCAGCCCGGGCAGTGTCTGGTCGTCGTCGATCACCGCGTCGAGCGTGGCGCCGGGCGACGCCGGCGCCGGCTTCAGGGCCAGCTTCATTGCCGGGCGAACCAGCACGAAGACGACCAGCAGGCCGACGAAAGCGAGGGCCGCCGGAATGCCGGCCAGTCGGAGCATGTCGAGCACCTCGGGCTGCTTCCACCACGGTGTTTCATTCTTCTCGATCGCCTCGACCTTGAACGGCGCATTGACGACCTTGACCGAATCGCCGCGTTCCTTGTTGAAGCCGATGCTTTCCTGGACCAGTGCGGTCAGCTTTTCGATTTCGTCGGCCTTCAGCGCCACCGTTGTCGTCTTGCCCTTCGCGTCGACTTCGGTGCGGTGGTTGATCACCACGGCGGCATTGATCCGGCGCACGTTGCCGGTGGCGTTGCGAGTCACGCGGACGGTCTTGTCGACCTCGTAGTTGGTTACCGCTTCGCGGCGGCTGGTGCCGCCCGTGCCGTTGCCGCCAGCGGTTTGCAGGGCCTGGGCCGATCCGTTGATGGGTGCGCTCGGACTGATCGGCGGCACGTTGCTGGCAGCGCCGGGCAGGCCGGTTGGCATCGCCGGGCCTGCACCACCGCTTTGTTCGGTGGTTTGCTGGCTGCGTACCGTGATCGATCCGTTGCTGCCCTGGTTGGGCTTGAATTCTTCGGAGGTGGCTTCGATCTGAGCAAAGTCGATGTCGGCGGTGACTGAGGCGCGCAGGTTTTCGCGGCCGACCACCGGTTCCAGCAGCTCGAGGATGCGCTTGGTATAGCCCGACTCGATCTGGTTGACATACTGCAGTTGCTGGGCATCCAGGCCGGCCTGCGCACCTTCCGGGGACGACAGCAGCGCGCCGCTCTGGTCGAGCACGCTGACGGCCTTCGGGTTCATCTCGGGAACACTGCTCGAAATCAGGTGGACGATGCCGGCAATCTGGCCGCGCTCGAGCGTTCGCCCGGAGCGCAGCGTCAACATGACCGAGGCGGTCGGTTTCTGCTGCTCGCGGAAAAATCCGTTCTGGTTGGGCAGCGCCAGGTGAACCCGGGCGCTTTCAACCGCGTCCATCGCCGTGATCGAACGGGTCAGTTCACCTTCCAGGCCGCGCTGGAAACTCAGCCGCTCCTGGAACTGGGTCTGTCCGAAGCGGGCGTTGTCCATCAATTCGAAACCGACGACCGAGCCCTTCGGCAGGCCGGCCGATGCCAGCTTCAGGCGCACATCGTGAACCTTCGACGCCGGCACCAGGATCGCACTGCCGCCATCGGCATGTTTGTATGGAATGTTCATCTGCGACAGCTGCGCGATCACGGCTCCGCCGTCCTTGTCGGACAAATTGGCGTACAAGACCTTGTAGTCGCCCTGGCTGCTCCACAGCGTCATCGCGAGCACCACGGCGGCGAGGGCGGCAATGCCACCGCCCAGGGCGAGCTTCGACCTGGCCGGCAACGCGGCCATCCGGGCACCGAAACTGTCAGCGGGTACCAGTTGGATGGGGCTGTTGACGGTGATTGCGTTGTCCATGGGCGCTTAAGGGCGGAAACAGGAGAGGGCGGGAAGGTCCGCGTGTCCTGCATTATTCGCAGCGGCCGGCTTTCACATGCCCCGAACAGTCCGGGGAAGGGCGGTCTTTTTGTGGCCTTTGGGCATGGCCTGGCGAACTACAGTGCGTCATCCCCCGATGCGCACCCGCCCAGCGTGCGTGCAGCGAACGGGTTGCCGCTGGAGACCTGTCATGAACGTATCGCTCAAACCTTTCGATTTCGCGCAAGCGGTGGCCCGTGCCGGCCTGCAGACCAATGGTCAGCCGGTGCAGCGCGGCAAGGCGGTCGAAGGTGCGGGTTTTCAGCAGGCGCTTACTCAGGCGCTGGGCTCGGTCAGCAAGAGCCAGGAGTCAGCGACCGAGATGCAGCGCCAGGTCCAGATGGACAACCCGGATGTCAGCATCGAGCAGACCATGGTCGCGATGCAGAAGGCGCAGATCGGCTTTCAGGCTACCTTGCAGGTTCGCAACCGGCTGGTGCAGGCTTATAGCGACATCATGAATATGCAGGTGTAAGCGCACGGCTTTTGCCTACGCGTTTCACCCAAACCAATCCGTTCAGTCGAGCG
>JBDTQC010000082.1:0-10136 GCA_039932405.1 Ideonella sp. | reverse complement strand
CCTGCAGTTCATTGCATGTCGTGTGCCAGCCTTGCAGGGGCGGCCGGGCATTCGCAAGTCATTGATCTGATTGGGGATTCACACATTTCCGGATCACGGTGGATCGGCAAACCGTCGATCGTGCCCGCCGGGCGCGCGGAAATCCGCGCTGTCCGCGGCCGGGTCAGAGACCGTATTTGCGGATCTTGTCGGCCAATGTGGTCTTGGCGATCCGCAGCGCGCGCGCGCTGCCGGCGATGCTGCCCTGGTTGCGGGCCAGCTCGGCAACGATCAGGCTGCGTTCGAAGCCGTCGACCGCCTCGACCAGCGACGCACTATCTTGCGGTGCGCAAGGCTGCGCAGCAGGGCCGAGCTGGCTGGTCGGCACGCCGAGCACCAGGCAATCGGCGACGTTGCGAAGCTCTCGAACGTTTCCCGGCCACGCGTGTGACATCAGGCTTGCCATCTGCGCCTGCGTGACTTGCGGCCTGGCGCGGCCGAACCGGCTGGCCGCCAACAGCATGAACTGTTCGAGCAGCAGCGGAATGTCCTCGCGGCGCTCGCGCAGCGGAGGCAGCTCGATCGTCACGACGTTGAGCCGGTAGTAGAGATCAGAGCGAAAGCTGTTCTCTCGGGCACGCAGCAGCAGGTCATCCTTGGTTGCGGCAACAACCCGCACATTCACCGGCACGCGCAGGTTCGAGCCGAGGCGCTCGACCTCGCGCTCCTGCAGCACGCGCAGCAGCTTGACCTGCATCCCCATCGGCATGCTTTCAAGCTCGTCGAGGAACAGCGTGCCTCCGTTCGCATATTCGATCTTGCCGATGCGCCGTTTCTGCGCCCCGGTGAACGCACCCTGCTCGTGGCCGAACAGCTCGCTGTCGAGCAGGTTGTCGGGCACGCCGCCGCAGTTCAACGCGACAAAGTGGGCTGTCTTGCGGTGCGACAATTCGTGCAGGGCCTGGGCCACCAGCTCCTTTCCGGTGCCGGTTTCTCCCTGGATCAATACATCGACCGGCGACTCGGCAATTTCGGAAACCAGACGGCGCACCCGTTCCATCTGCGGCGAACGTCCGAGCAGCTTGCCCTCGATCGCGTCGCGGTTCGAGAGCGCTGCGCGCAGCGCGTCGACTTCCAGCGTCAGCCCACGCTTGTCGAGCGCGCGCCGCACCACCTCGACCAGTGACTCGGGCGAAAACGGCTTGGGAATGAAATCGTAGGCGCCGCTGCGCATCGCCTCTACGGCCAGCGTTACGTCGCCATGCCCGGTGATCATGATGACGGGCAACGCGGCGTCCATCTGCTGACAGTGCCGCACCAGCGACAGCCCGTCGGCGCCTGGCAACCGCATGTCGGTCACGACGATGCCGGGGAAACCCGGCATCAGGCGTTCCAGCGCGGCTTCGGCCGACTCGAAGGCATCGACCCGCAGGCCAGCCAGTTGCAGTGCCTGCACACAGCCGAGTTGAACGTTCGGGTCGTCCTCGACCAGCAGGACGGTCAGTTCAAGCGCCATGGAGCACCGGGGCGGCTGGTTCGGACAACGCGACGGTTGGTCCCATCGGCAGCCGGATGCTGAAGCACGCGCCGCCTTCGGGACGGTTGGCTGCCTCGATGTCGCCGTGGAATTCACGCACGATGTCGCGCGAGATCAGCAGACCCAGCCCGAGTCCTTTGCCACTCGCCTTGGTGGTGAAGAACGGCTCGAACAAGCGCTCGCAAACCGTCTGCGACAGGCCCGGACCGGTATCGAGAACGTCGATGCGCACCCGCGCACCGCGCAGGCCATCGCCGGATGCGGGTTCGGTCGTCGCATCGAGCGTCAACATGCGGATCGGCGCAGCGCCCATGGCGTCGATCGCGTTGCCGATCAGGTTGATCAGCACCTGCTCGAGGCGGTTCGGGTCGCACCAGGCGCTCAGGCGGTCGGCCGTGCACCGGTTGGTCACGCTCACCTGCTGCTTGCGCAGTGGCAGTTCGTACAGGAAGAGGGCGTTCAGTACAGCCTGCGCCACGTCGGCGCGCACCGGGATCGGTTGCGATTTGCGCGCGAAGCCTTTCAGCGGCTGGATGATGCCGCCCATCTGGTCGGCGAGGCGGGCAATGATCTTCAGGTTGCCCGACAGCGCCTGCGCATCGCCGCGCCGTTGGAATTCGACCGCATTGCCCGACAGCGTGCGAATCGCGCCGAGCGGCTGGGTCAGTTCGTGGGTAATGCCGGTGGCGAGCTGCCCCAGCATCGCCATCTTCGCGGCGTGGATCAACTCGCTCTGGGTGGCTCGCAGGTTGCGTTCGACCAGTTCGCGCTCGGCCGCTTCAGTGCGCAGCCGCTCGTTGGCATCGGTGAGATCGGAAGTGCGATCGGCCACCATTGCCTCAAGCTCATTGTTGACGCGGCCGAGCAGTTGTTCTGCGTCGCGGCGCTGGCGCTGGATGCGGCGACGCTGCGCCAGATGCAGCATCAGCAGCACGACGAAGCCGGCCGCCACCGCCGCCATGAAACCGGAACCGATCGCTGCCTCGCGTACCGGGTTCATGTCGACGAACAGCATCAGGCGCCAATCGATGCCGTCCAGCGTGCGGCTCAGCACCATGGTGCCGGCGCCGCCCGCCGTGTGACGACGCGGCGCCAGACTGTGCTCCAGCATGCGCATGTTCTCGTCATCGTCGAACTCGACCGAAACCGGGAACCGCGAGACGCGCAGGTTGTTGTACATGCGCGTGAGCTGCAGATGCACACGCCGCTCGATCGGCATCTCGGATAGCGCGTTGTAGCGCCAGGCCGGGTCGGATGCCATGATCACGATCTGGTTGGAATCGGCCAGCAGCCCGGGTGCGCCCAGCATCTCCCAGGTCAGGTTGATCGGCTCCAGGCTGATCTTGATTGCGGCAACGCCGACCACGCGCGAGCCCTCGTGGATCGGATGCGAGACGTAATAGCCCGGCTCGTTGCTCTTGATGCCGATTGCAAAGTGCCGGCCGACGCGGCCCGACAGTGCCTCCAGGAAATAGGGACGAAACGACAGGTCTTCGCCGACTGAACTGTCGTCTTCAGGGCCGGTTCGGCTCGACGCCAGCACCACGCCGCGGTCGTTCAGCACGAACGCCGACATGCTGCCGACGTGTGCATTCAGGCGACGCAGGTAGTCATTGACGGCGCTCACCCGCTTTGCATCAGCCGGCTCGCGCAGCAACGCCAGCACGTCCTGGTTGAGCTGGATCGTTGCCGGCATCGGTTCCAGGCGTTTGACGATGCCGTCCACAGCGGAGGCGAACAGATCCAGACGGTGGTTCGACTCGGCACGTGCCGTAGCGATGCCGCGCTGCTCACTGATGTTGAAGCCGAGCCACGCGCTTGCCGCGATCATCAATACGGCCAGCGCAGTGATCACGAAGCGCCGCATCACGTGTCGCCCGGAGGTGGCCGGCGATTTAAGCGAGGAAAAGCGGAGGGGGATCGGCACTCAGATGCTCAGCAGACGGGCCGGCGTCGAGGCCCAGGGATTGCACACGGGCTCGATGCTACCGGGGTTTGCGCGCGCACCCGTGCGGAGCTGTCTGGCGTCGCCTCAATCGAGTATCTGGTCATTCGGCGAGCGATAGAGTTCGAGCAAGGTTTCCGAGGGCGGCCAGTTCAGATTCAGGCCCTTTGGCGGGATCGGCTTCTGGAACCATTTTTCGTAGAGTTTCAGCGCTTCGCCAGACCGCATCAGCTGGGTCAGTGCGCGGTCGACCAGTGCCTTGAAGGCCGGGTCGCCCTTGCGCATCATGCAGCCATAGGCCTCGAACGACATCGGCTTGCCGACGACGATCCACTCGTCCGGGTTTTTCGCCTTGGCCCGTTCGCCATAGAGCAGTGCATCGTCCATCATGAACGCCTCTGCGCGATGCTCTTCCAGCATCTGGAAGGATTCACCGTGATCGCGAGTTGCCACGATGCGCAGACGGGCGCCGGCGCGCTCGTTGAAGATCCGCAGCAACCGGTCGGATGTGGTTCCCGCGGTCACGACCACGGTGCGGCCATGCAGATCGGCGAAATCGCCGATGCCCGAGGTTCGGCTTGTCATCAAGCGCGTGCCGATGACGAATATCGAGGTCGAAAACGCCACCAGGCGCTCGCGGTCGAGGTTGTGGCTGGTCGATGCACACTCCAGATCGACCGTGCCGTTCTGTACCAGAGGGATGCGATTTTGCGGCGTTACCGGCACCAGCTTGATCGTCAATGACGGCAGCTTGAGTTCGGCCTTGATGGTGTCGAGAACCTGCAGCACCAGATCATGCGAATATCCGATCACCTGCCGCTTGTTGTCGTAGTAGGAAAACGGAACCGACGATTCGCGATGCCCCAGGTTGATGACGCCAGTTGCCGTGATGCGTTTGATGGTCTCCAACTCTTGTGCCACGGACCACATCGGCGCAGCCAGGAGGATGAAAAGGAATGGCCGGTAGAGGCGCAGCAGGAGCATCGAGATGTTCAAGGGTTGGCGTTTGAGTGGAATGGTCGTGCAGATGAGGAATGTCAGCACCCGTCGTGTTCTGCCATGCACTCTACGTGCCAGACCGAACTGGCTGGCACGCGTCATGCAGATCCTTGAATTCATTCGCAACCGGGATGCGGCGCGGCGCAGCGCCTCACGGAAATCCGACCTTCCTACCTGCCGCGAACGGGTTTCCGTCCGATCCGAATCCTGATGGCCAATTCCCACCTCGCTTCAAAGATCACGCCAATGGCGGCCTGGCGGGCACCCGCTGCGCTCGCCGCGCTGATCTTGATGTTGCAGGCCGGCGGAGCGCCGGTGCGCGCGGCACTGCGCTACGAGCGCAGCGCGGTGCTGGGCGGCCAGGTCTGGCGGCTCGTCACCGCCCATTTCGTGCACCTCGGATGGACCCATTGCCTGTTGAACCTGGCCGCGTTCGGGCTGTGCGTGCTGCTGTCGCGGGGCCGGCTTTCGGGACGTTTCTGGTGGGGCGCCACGGGCGGTCTGGCTGCGGGTATCGGCATCGCGCTGCTGCTCGGGTCCCCGGAGGTCGCGAACTATGTCGGGCTTTCCGGCGTGGTCTATGGGTTGTTCGTCTGCGTGCTCGGGCCGCAGGCTTGGCGTGGCAACCGGGGCGCGCTGATCGTGCTGCTGCTGGTGCTGGCCCGAATTGCCTGGCAGGTGCTGGTGGAGTCGCCGGCCTCGCAGCGTGAACTGATCGGCGGGATCGTCATCGCCCAGGCCCATGTGTACGGCGCTGTTTGCGGCTTTTCCTGGGTCATCGGACACGAGCTGTCGAAGCGGCGGCACGGTCTCGGTTGAGCCATCTCCCGCCTGGCGGCCAGGCCGGCGCAGGGTTTGAGACGGCGGCTCGATGCCCCGATTCAGCGCACCGCCTTGACGCTTGGCGGTTGCGCTTGCTGTACGGCAACCGCGGTGGATGTGGGCTCGACCGTCGAAGTCTGCTCGATCGAGAGCACCGATTTGGCAGGCAGCTGGTTGGCCTGAATCAGATCGGTTTCGTCGTGGTTCGGACACGCGCTGCCAGGCTTGAGGCTGATTGCAGGCTCCAGCAACGGCGCCATCAGCTTCACGATCTGCACCGGCAGCGCACTGGTGAAGCGGAACTTTTCAGCGTCCGGGCCCGGTACGTAGGCGGTGATGGTGCCGAAATGTCGATCGCCCAGGTAGAAGACGAAGGTGGCGGTCCGGTTCAGCACCCGTGAGCCGGTCTGGTGACCCTTGGCGCTGTAGGTGTTGAGCCGGTTGTCGCCGGTGCCGGTCTTGCCGCCGATCGCCAGCGGCTGGCCGTTCGGGCCGACGATTGCGCCCTCGAGCCGGCGCGCCGTGCCTTTTTCGACCACCAGCCGCAGCGCCTTGCGCACGGTGCTGGCGACTTCGGGCGCCATCACCCGCTCGGCGCCCAGCGCGTCGCGTCGCGTGCGGGTTTCGTAAGGTGTCGCCTCGGCGAGCCGCAGCGAGCGGATTTGCACGCTCGGCTGCCGGATCCCCTGGTTGACGATGATTCCCATCAATTCGGCCAATGCCGCCGGCCTATCGCCGGAGCTGCCGATCGCGGTTGCATACGACGGCACCAGCCGCTCGAACGGGTATCCGAGACGCTGCCAGGCGCGCTGGATCTCGGCGAATGCATCGATTTCGAGCAGCGACAGGATGCGCCGGTTCTGCGCCGCCTTGGCGCGGGTTCTGAACAGCCAGCCGTAGACTTCCTGCCGCTCGGGCTTGCCGGCAGCCAACACCTCGGTCATCGTCGCCTGCGGCTTGACTTGCAGCTGCGCGGCCACCCACAGTTCGAGCGGATGAATGCGGGCCAGGTAACCGCGATCGGGCAGCGAGAATTTGTCGATTGCGTATTTGTCGTACAGCTTTTTCATGTCGTCGTCGTCGAGCTTGGACAACGGCAGATTGGCGCTGACGAAACGCGTGAAATCGGCCAACGATGCCGACGGCCTGACCGAGCGGAAGATCACCGCCAGCCGCAGCGGGGTCGGCTGGATACCGGAGGCGAGCGCCGCCAGTTGCTGCTCACCGGTCTTGCCGCTCAGCCGGCGGTAGAAGTTGCGCGTGAACTGGGCGCCTTCGCGTTCGGCAAAGCGCATCAGCAGACCTTCGCGCTCCGGGTGCTGGCTGTCCTCGAGAATGCGGGCAGCCGATCCCGGCTCCCGGTACAGGTGGTGGTAGACGATGTCGCGCATCAACCGGATGAAGACCAGGTTGACCGAATCGCGCAAGGCCTCGCGCAGATTCGGTTTCGTGCCGTCTTCGGAGTGCTCGAAATTGTCGAAGTGGTGTGCGCCGCCGCCGGTGAAGAAGGTTTCGCCGGGGCTGGCCGAATAACGCCTGTCCATCGCCGCTTCGAGCATCGCATTGAGCGATTTGTCGCTCGTATCGCGCAGATAGCTCACCGCCCAGCGGGTCAGTCGATCCTTCTTGGCTACGTCATGCGCATCGAGCGCCTTGTTGTCCAGACCAGCCAATTCGCCGTGCAGCTTGGCGATGATCTCGAGGTAGGTAATCAGCGTGCGCAACTTGGCGGTCGATCCGAGCTCGAGCTTGGCGCCGGTGTTGATGTCGAAGGGCTGATCGAGGTTGTCGGTCTGTACCCGCACGTGGTTGACGCCGTTGCCGCGTTCATACAACGTGAAGCTGTAAAACATCTTGCCGGGATCGCCATGTTCGAGCAGTTGACGCCCGACCAGACCCTGCGCCTTGGCAACGCCGGGTTCACGCAGACTGGCCAGCAGTTCGGACACCTTCGATTGCAGCTCGACATCGATGCTGCTGTCGACCCGCAGATCGATCCGGTCGAGGTCGTAGAAACTGCCGACATCGAGCAGCGTGCTCAATTCGCTGCGGATCAAGGTCGCCGCCTTGCGATCGCGGATCTCGACCAGCGTATCTGCCTCGTCGGCGTCATAGGCCTGCTTGATATGCAGCGGGGCCTTGAGGGTGGCCTCCGCCAGCCTGGCGTCGATCAACCCGCCGTTTTGCAGCAGTCGGACATATGAATCGATCAGGTCGGTCAGCTTTTGCTGGCCGGTGGCGAAGAAATGACCGGGTCGCCGTTGTGCGATGAACAGGCTCAGCACGCGCCGAAACGCCAGCGCCTGGCTGGCCAGCGCTTGCGGATCGGCGGCGACCTGGGCGGGTGTCAGGCGCAATGCGCGGTTACTGGCATCGACATCGGCGCCGTACCAGGCATGCAGGCCGTCGAGCACACCGTTGATTTCGCCAAATCCGCGCATCGCCCCGAGTGGCAGCCCGTTGACATAGTCGAGCAGGATGCGGCCACGCGCCGCATCGGTATTTTCGCCATCGCGGTAGGCGCGCACCGTTGCCGAAACCACCTGGACGTATTTGTCGTGGATGTCGGCGGTGCGGCCCTCCGGCGAGTGCCGGAATTTTTCGAGCTGGGTGGCCAGCGTGCTGCCGCCGGCGGCCGGGTGGTCGGAGTCGATCACCGATTGCAACTGGTCGACCACCGCTTTGCCCAGGCGGTCCCATTCGACTGCGGGGTTGTGGGTCGGCGCCGGCGGGGCGAGCAGCTCGCGGTTTTCGATGAACGAGAGCGATCTGCCGAGCAACGGCGGGACCGATGCCGCATCCGTGTAGGCGAACATCGGATGGCTGGTCCGGTACAGGCCGTCAGCCCGGCAGCCGACTATCTGCAAGCCGGCCTGGCTCTTTTCGCGGAAAGGCGGGAAAAAGCCCTGTCTCATGTAGTCGATCAGCGCCGGGTTCTGCCTGGCCTGCGCAACCACCGGCTGATGCCGCGCGGTCAGGCGCTCGACGAAGCCGGGAATGCGGGTGTAACCCAGACGCTCGTCGTATGGCCCGGCCTGCGGGTAGCGGTTATCGGGGCTGCTGCCGGGCTGCAACTCGAAGCCGAGCCGGTGCGCCCAGCGCGTGAAGTAACGCGCCTGCACGGTCGAGTGCTGCATTTCCCAGCGCGCGGCAAACGCCAGGGCAACGCCCACCAGCCCCAGCACGATGGTGCCGATCAGCCAGCCCAGCCAGCGTCTGCGGCGCGGCAGGGGTTGCTTGGCGCCGGCCGGTGGGTCGGCAGGCGGTATATCGAAGGCAGGGTCGACTCGGGAAACCATGGAAATTCAGGGCAAGAAACAGCGAGCTTGGTTCGCCGACCAGACATTGTCCGTTGACTGGACGGGCTATGGCGTCCAGCTGTCTTCTTTTAGCATCGGGCGCCGCCAGTCCGGCCTCGTTGTCGCGCAATGGCGACATGGAATTCGTCGATCGATCGGTTGTGGGTCGATGCAGCGTGCGTTTGTTCTCGCTTGTCCAATCAGCCCGGTTTCGAACGCAGCGAGCGCGACAGCAGCAGCACCGGCGCCAAGCCGACCAGCACGATCGCCAGCGACGGCAAGGCTGCTTCGGCGAGCCGCTCGTCGCGCGCCAGCTGGTAGGCGACGACGGCCAGCGTGTCGCTGTTGAAGGGGCGCAGCACCAGCGTGGCCGGCAACTCCTTCATGACGTCGACGAATACCAGCAGCATGGCGCTGAAGGCTGCGCGCTGCAGCAATGGCGCGTGCAGCCGGGTGAAGATCCGGCGGCGCGAGCTGCCGAGCATGCGGGCCGTCTCGTCGACATGCCGGCTCAATCGCGCATAACCGGCATCGACCGACTGCAGCGCCACCGAGCTGAAGCGCACCAGGTACGCATACATGACGCCGAACAAGGAGCCGGTGACCAGGGCGGTCGTGCCCGCTTCGGGCCACTCTCGTTGCAACCAGCCGACCGGCAACAGGATGCCGACCGCAATCACCGCCCCAGGCACCGCATAGCCGAGCGAGACGATGCGTGAACCGATCAGCAGCGCCGAACGCCCGAGGCGCTCACGGCGCGGGCGGCTGCTCTGATCGGGTTGCCCGCCCGCGCCTTGCAGCCGCAAGTTGAACGCCAGCACCAGCGACAGCAGGGTGGCCAGCACCGCGGCGATCCCGGCGAGCTTGAAGCTGGTCCATGCCCAGGGGCCGAAGCGCGCCCACGGCAGCCCGCCGAGCAGGCCCGATTCACTGGCCCGCGCTTCCTGCCAGATCAGGCCCAGCAACACCAGGACCGGCAGCACGAAACCGAGCAGCACCGGCAGCGCGCAACACGTCATCGCGACAAGCGCCGCCCAGCCGCGCAGGCGCAGTGCCTGGGCATCCTCGCCATGCTGGCCGCTGCGCTTGCTCGATGCGAAACTGAGCCGGCTCTGCGATCGCCGCTCCAGCCACATCAGACCCGCCACGATCAGCAGCAGCAGAGACGCCAGTTCAGCCGCCGCATCGGCATCGTTCATCACCAGCCACGCCTTGTAGATGCCGGTGGTGAAGGTCTGCAGACCGAAATACGAGGTGACACCGTAGTCGGCCAGTGTTTCCATCAGGGCCAGCGCTACGCCGGCCGCAATCGCCGGGCGAGCCAGCGGAAGCGCCACCTCGCGCACCCGGCGCAGCGTGCCGGCGCCGAGCATGCGGGCGGCCTCCATCAGATGAACGCCACGCTCGCCGAGGGCCGCGCGGGCCAGCAGATACACATACGGGTACAGGCACAGACTGAACATCAGCGCGGCGCCCCACAGGCTGCGCACATCCGGCCACAGTGCACCGCTGGCACCGGTCAGCTGGCGGATCGAGACCTGCAAGCTGCCGCTGT
>JBDTQC010000081.1:0-10154 GCA_039932405.1 Ideonella sp. | reverse complement strand
GAGGCGCAAGTCGACAAATATTTCGAGCAACTGCACCGTGCCGTCCTGGCGCCACCGGGAACGGCCACACGGCTCGATGCCACGTTGCAGGTGCTGCGCGAATACGAACTGCAGTTGCGCGCCACTGAAGATGCGATCAAGCGCGGTGCGCCGCCGCCATCGGATTCAATGGTGATTGCCAAGATCAAGGCTGAAGCCGACCGCATGCCACCGCCGCTCAATACGCTGCTGGCTGGGCTGATCTCGAGCAGCTCGGGCCAGGTGGCTTCGGGTGCACAGGCCGGGGTTCAAAAGCAGCTGATTACTGATGTCAGCGCGACCTGCAAGGAGATCATCGAAGGACGCTATCCGTTCACCAAGGGACAGGCCCGCGAAGTGCCTCCGGCTGATTTCGGCCGCCTGTTCGGGCCGAACGGTACCTTCGACAATTTCCTGAAAACCAAGATGCAGGGCATGTACGACCCGTCGGGTGCGCAGTGGAAACCGATCAAGCTGGCTGAGAATGTCGAGAGTTTCTCGCCAGCCACGGTCAGCCAGTTTCAGCGTGCCTCGGTGATTCGCGAGGCCTTTTTCCCGACCGGAGGTCCGAATCCCTCGGTCACCGCCGATCTCGTCCTGACCAAGCTCGAAGATGGCATCACCGAAGTCCAGGTGACAGTCGACGGTCAGGTGACTCGGATGACAGCTGGCGGCGGATCGGCGATCCGGCTGAACTGGCCCAGCATCAGCGCGAACCCGAACATTCGTCTGGCTGCGATGATCGGTGACAAGCTGGAGGCGCCGCCGAACCTGGCTTTCGACGGCCAGTGGACGCTGTTCCGATTGGCCGATGCCGGAAAACGCGAAGGCGGTTCGGCCGAACGGATGATTCTCTCGTACACCTTTGGCGGCAAAAAGGCGGTATTCGAGTTGCGGTCGCCAAGTATTCGCAACCCGCTGCAACTGCCGGAAATTGCGCAGTTGCGCTGCCCTTCTTGAGTCTGCCCGTGGCCATCGGTCTTTTTGGCAAGCTGCCCAGCCAGGGCGACTTCGTGAGTCGCAGACTGCCATGGGAGTTCACGTCTGCGTGGGACGATTGGCTGCAGGCCGGCATCTCGCATGCGCGTAGCCTGATCGGGGCCGACTGGAACGAAACCTACCTGACCGCGCCGCTGTGGCGGTTCCAGCTCCAACCCGGCGTGATCGGCGCAAGTGGCTGGATCGGGCTCTGGTTTCCCAGCGTCGATCGTGTGGGTCGGCAGTTTCCACTGGCGCTGTTCGAACCCCTGCCGCCAGGCTGGGACGGGCGATACGCAGTGATCGAACAAGACGAATCCTTTTTCTCTGTCGAGGACGTGGCCTTGCGTGGGCTCGATCCGCGCCTGAATTTCGATTCTTTCGATCGCTCACTCGACGGCTTGAGCCTGCTCAGTCCAGTCGAGTCCGCCGTCAACGCGGTTGCGCAGGTGATCGAAATTCCAGATCCGCTGCGCCAGCCCGACAACGCACGCAACATTCGCTTCCCGACCGATGCGGACATGAGCCATGCGCTGCGCCTGGCGCAGTCTGCCGGGCCGGCCGGAAGCTGTTTTTTTTCCTGGGGCAACGAGCAGCACGCACCCAGTTTGTGTCGCTGCGATGGGCTGCTTGGCGCCGCGGAATTTCATTCATTCATCGACGGTCGCTGGCCGTGAGGGCGGCGATCGTCAGCCCTGTTTTTCCAGCCTGAACGGATACGCTGCAACCATGGCATTCATCGACATCGACGCGTTGCTGGCTCCGGTCGGCGAGGCCAAGCCCGCTGGCGAGAATCTCGAATACGCCGAAGTTGCCGAACTCGAGCGACAGTCGACGGGCTCGCCGGGCAAGCTGGACCCGGCAACTCGCGAGATGGTGGGTGGCGAAGAGCCCGAGTGGCGCAAGGTGCGAGATCTCGCCTTGTCGATCTTCGCGCAGACGAAGGACCTCCGGGTCGCCATCATCCTGACCCGCGCACTGCTCGCCCTGCACGGCCTGGCCGGCTTTGGGGAAGGGATGCAACTGATCGCGCGGATGAGCGAACAATATTGGGACACTGCGCACCCGATGCTGGATGCAGGCGAGAACAACGATCCAATCGAACGCCTCAATGCCTTGGCCAATCTCGACGATGGCGACGGCATGATCAAGAGTCTTCGCGCCACGCGAATCGTTGAATCGCGCGAGGCCGGTTTTTATACGGTCAGAGACCTGGACATGACGGTTGGGCGGATCGCGCCCGAAGCGGGGAAACAGGCGCCGACCAAGGCTCTGCTCGAGGTTGCTTGGCGTACTGGGGAACCCGAAGCGAATGCTGCACGGCGCGGGGGAGTCTCGGCGGGGTTGCAAGCGGCCAATGGCTTGATCAAGTTGTTCCGCGACAAGTCCAACGATGCACCGAGCATCGACACCTTGCGCGACTATCTCAAACGCCTGAAGGAGTTCTACGACGAAGTCGCCAACGACGCCGTTCCAGAGGCCGCGGAGGCGGCAGAGGTCACAGCGGA
The DNA here is from genome assembly GCA_039932405.1 of Ideonella sp. Taxonomy (GTDB): domain Bacteria; phylum Pseudomonadota; class Gammaproteobacteria; order Burkholderiales; family Burkholderiaceae_C; genus Ideonella_A. The sequence continues at coordinate 7,650 of JBDTQC010000081.1, read as the reverse complement.
AGGCGCGGTTGTTGCCACTCCGGGGGGTGGCGCAAAAGCGGGAGGCGCGCTAGCATCGAGAGCAGATGCGATCAATACGCTCGAGCAGGTTGCAACCTATGTCCGCAAGACCGAACCGAGCAGTCCGGCACCGATGTTCATCGACCGGGCTGTGAAGATGTTGCAGGCAGACTTTGCGGCGATCGTCAGGGAACTGGCGCCCGATTCGAAAGAACGCATTGAGATGTTGGGCGGAACTTCGCTCGATGAAAAGGCCTGATCCAATCGGCGAGATGCGCCCGATTTTTTCTGATGTGTTCCAACTTCAACCAGGAGAACCACGACCATGGCAAGCAGCAGTCAAAAATTCATTGCACGCAACCGGTCGCCGCGAGTCCAGATCGAATATGACGTCGAGCTGTACGGGTCCAAGAAAAAGATTCAGATTCCTTTCATCATGGGCGTGATGGCGGATCTGTCGGGCAAGCCAGCCGAGCCGTTGGCGCCCGTTGCAGATCGCAAGTTTCTCGAAATCGACGTCGACAATTTCGACGATCGCCTGAAGTCGATGAAGCCGCGGGTCGCATTCAACGTGCCGAATTCGCTGACCGGCGAAGGCAACATGAGCGTGGACATTTCGTTCGAAAGCATGGACGATTTCACTCCGGAAGCGGTGGCGAAAAAAGTTGGCGCCTTGAACAACATGCTCGAAGCCCGAAACCAGTTGAAGGATCTGCTCAGCTACATGGACGGCAAGACCGGCGCCGAGGAACTTCTGAACAAGGTCCTGAACGATCCTGCATTGCTGAAATCGCTTGCGGTCCCCCCCAAGAAGGACGACGAGTCGCCCGCCGCCTGAACGCATCCGCCGTAAACGTATTGGAAGGAAATAGCCATGTCCACCCAACAAGAGTCAGCCCAATCATCCGGCGCAACAGCCGAGCTGGACGACTTTGCCGCCTTGCTGCAGAAGGAATTCAAGCCGAAGACGGATCACGCCAAGTCTGCCGTCGAGACCGCCGTTCACACGCTGGCCCAGCAGGCGCTCGCGGACACCAAGCTGGTCGGCAACGACGTTTTCAAGACCATCGAAGGCATGATTGCCGCGATCGACAAGAAGTTGACCGAGCAGATCAACCTGATCATGCATCACGAAGACTTCACCAAGCTGGAAGGCGCATGGCGAGGCCTGCACCACCTGATCAACAACACCGAGACCGATGAGACCCTGAAGATCCGGGTCATGAACATCACGAAGAACGAGCTGCACAAGACGCTCAAGCGTTACAAAGGTACCGCGTGGGATCAGAGTCCGATCTTCAAGAAGATCTACGAGGAAGAATTCGGTCAGCTCGGCGGTAGCCCGTACGGCTGCCTGGTCGGCGACTACCATTTTGACCACAGTCCGCCGGATGTCGAATTGATGGCGGAAATGGCCAAAGTTGCCGCGGCGGCCCATGCGCCGTTCATCGCCGGTGCTTCGCCCTCGACGATGCAAATGGATTCGTGGGGCGAACTGGCCAACCCGCGCGACCTCACCAAGATCTTCCAGAATGCCGAATACGCCGCCTGGCGGTCGTTGCGTGACTCAGAGGACTCACGCTACATCGGCTTGGCGATGCCGCGCTTCCTGGCCCGACTGCCCTATGGCGCCAAGACAAATCCGGTTGAGGCCTTCGATTTCGAGGAAGACGTCGAAGGAAAGGACCACAACCGGTATGTCTGGGCCAATTCAGCGTATGCCATGGCAACCAACATCACCCGCGCGTTCAAGCTGTATGGATGGACAACGACCATCCGTGGGGTTGAATCCGGCGGTGCGGTGGCGAATCTGCCGGTGCACAGCTTCCCGACCGACGATGGCGGCGTCGACATGAAGTGCCCGACCGAAATCGCCATCACCGACCGCCGCGAGGCGGAGCTCGCGAAAAATGGGTTCATGCCCCTGGTCCACCGCAAGAACAGCGACTTCGCCGCCTTCATTGGTGCCCAGTCTTTGCAGAAACCAGCCGAGTACGACGACCCTGATGCCACGGCAAATGCCAACCTTGCCGCACGTTTGCCCTATTTGTTCGCCAGTTCTCGCTTCGCACACTATTTGAAGTGTATGGTTCGCGACAAGGTTGGTTCATTCGCAACGGCCAAGTCGATGCAAACTGAGTTGAACAATTGGATCGGCAACTTTGTGGACGCCAACCCCGAGACATCTTCGGACGCAACAAAGGCTCGCAAGCCTTTGGCGGGTGCGGAGGTGGTTGTTGAGGAAGTAGAAGGAAATCCGGGTATGTACACCTCCAGATTCTTCCTGCGTCCTCATTACCAGCTCGAGGGAATGAATATTTCGCTCAGGCTGGTTTCGAAGATGCCGTCCAGCAAGGGGGCATAAAAGGGCACGAAAGTGTGACAGCGCTTTCGAGTTGGGTCGGTTAACTTAATTTTGACAGGAGAGAGTCATGGCTTTGGACATGTTTTTGAATATCGCAGGTGAAATCGCAGGCGAGTCGCAGGACAAGAAGCACAAGGATGAAATCGACATCCTTGCCTGGAGCTGGGGGATGTCGCAAAGCGGCAGCTTCCATACAGGCGGTGGCGGTGGCGCTGGCAAGGCCAACTTCCAGGACATTTCGGTGACGAAATGGATCGACAAGTCTTCGCCCATCCTGATGCAGTATTGCTCGAACGGCGACCATTTCGAGTCAGCTCTCTTGACCGTCCGCAAGGCCGGCAAGGTGCCGCTCGAATACCTCAAGATCGAAATGAAGAAAGTGCTCATCACGTCGGTTTCGACTGGCGGATCGGGCGGCGAAGACAAGCTGACTGAGAATGTTTCGCTGAATTTCCGGGAATTCAAGGTGATGTACTGCGAACAAACCCCGACTGGCGGCGAAGGCGCAAAGCCCGAGTTTGCCTGGAACATCGCCGAAAATGCCGACGCTTGAGTTTCCGCAGTAGCCCATCGCAGTATCGATGGGTTTTCTGGAAACGCCAGTTCAGCCCTGTTTGCCGGCACACGGAAAACAGGGCTGATTTAATTTTGGCAGGCAGGGTACTTTCTCTGAGGCAGATCGATGTCAAACCTGAATCTCCAGTTTACTTCGTCAGACCCCATAGGCCATTTGAAAGACCTGCAGGATCAGATTCGCAAGCAACCGCAGCGGTCGGATCTGCGCATTTTCCTGTTTCAGATCTGCTGCTTGATCGGCGAATGGGGCAAGGCGGCGAATCAGCTGAATGCGATCGAGGAGCTCGACAAGGAAGCCGAGTCCATGGTCAAGACCTACCGCGAGGCGGTTCGATGCGAGGTCTATCGCAAACAGGTTTTCGCCGGGCAGCGCGTTCCGTTGATTCTTGGAGACCCCCAGAACTGGATTGCGTTGATGCTCGAGGCCTTGAAACTTGACGCCGCCGGCAACCACGCCGCGGCCTCTGCGTTGCGTGCGACAGCTTTGGACCAAGCGCCGGCGGCGCCGGGCAAAATCGATGGGGTTGCCTTCGAGTGGCTGGCCGATGCCGACTCGAGATTGGGACCGTTGCTCGAAATGATCATCAACGGGAAATATTACTGGGTGCCAATGTATCGGCTGAATCACCTAGAAATGGATGCGCCCTCGGATTTGCGCGATTTCGTGTGGACCGGTGCGACGGTGACGCTGGCCAACGGCGGTACCAATGTGGCCCTGATACCGACCCGCTATCCTGGCTCTGAGACGCAGGAAGACAATTCGCTGCGAATGGCCCGATCGACTGAATGGCGTGAATTGGCGCCTGGTTCTTTTGCCGGTCTGGGGCAGCGCATGTTCGCAACCAACGAGGCGGACGTGTCCTTGCTGGACATTCGCGACCTACGGTTCGACGAGTCTGACGGCAATGGCTGAGACGCTTGCCCGGGATCGTCTCTACCCATCGTTGCTGGATCGGCTGATCGATGACGACCCGAGCAAATCGGTTGAAGTGCGCGACAACCGGGCGTTCTCGACGGCTCGCCTGCGTGAGGCAGTGCTGCGTGACATGAACTGGCTGTTCAATTCCACCCAGAACAGTGAAGACCTCACCGACTATCCGCAGATTCGAAAATCGGTGCTCAACTTTGGCCTGCCTGCTGTGTCGGGCCGGCCGGCCTCCAGCCTGAAGCTCAATGACCTGGCTGGGGCACTGCGTGAGGCCCTGATCTTTTTCGAACCCAGACTGATCCCGCACACGGTGCGGGTGATCGTCGACTCGGACAAGAAGGCGTCGCACAACGTGATCACCTTCAAACTGGAAGCCCAGTTGTGGGCCCAACCGATTCCGTTGGAAATCTTCATGCGCACCGATATGGACCTCGAAAGCGGGCAGACTCGCGTGATCGAATCGAACGACCGTTGAACACGCTCGTAAAGGCCTGTCAGTCCGACTGTCGCCGCTTTGTCCAGGCGATCGACGGTGAACCTGCAGTCATGCATCATCGGCAGAACTGATCATGGATCCACGCCTGCTCGACTATTACCGCCAGGAACTGCTGCACATCCGGGAAGGGGCGGCGGAGTTCGCGCGCGAGCATCCGAAGATCGCCGCGCGTCTCGCGCTGGATGCCACCACGGCGCAGGGCGAATGCGTCGACCCTTATGTCGAGCGATTGCTGGAAGGCTTTGCGTTTTTGACGGCTCGGGTGCAGATCCGTCAGGATGCCGAATATCCGCGGCTGACCCAGCATCTGCTCGAGATGGTCTATCCCGGTTTTCTCGCGCCGACCCCATCGATGCTGATTGCCCAACTCGAGCCCGACCTCAACGACGCCGGGCTTGCCGTCGGGCCGAAGGTTGCCCGCGGCAGTTTGATGAATGCGCGGCTGCAGCCCGGTGAGAGAACGAGTTGCCGTTTCACGACCAGCCAGGACGTGCGCCTCTGGCCACTGCAGGTCGTCGAGGCGAGGTACCAAGCGCATGTGACGGATGTTCCGGCGGCTGCGCTCAACATGGGCGGCAAACCGCGCGCCAGTCTTCGAATCCGGTTCAAGGTCACCGCAGCGCAGAAAAGCGACCAGTTGCACCTCGATCGTCTGGAAGTTCACCTCGGTGGCGACGAGGGCGTTGCGCACCGCATCTATGAGCAGTTGTTCGCCAATTGCAGCGCAATCGTCGTCCAGACACCCGCCCGACGCAATGCGAAATTCGAAGTGCTGCCGGCCAGTGCTGTGCAGCCGGGTGGCCTGGATGACGACGAGGCTGTGCTGCCGGTATCGCCGCGCTCGTTTGCGGGCTACAGATTGTTGAAGGAATACGCGGCGTTCCCGGAGCGCTTCCTGTTCTTCAACGTCAACGGCCTGAATCCGATCCTGAAAAATCTCAAGACTGACGAGTTCGAGTTGTTGTTCGTTCTCGATCGTGTCGATCAGACGCTCGAGAAGACACTCGATGCCAGCAGCTTTCTGCTGCATTGCACGGCGGCAATCAATCTGTTTCCCAAGCGCGCCGACCGCATCGACTTGAACCGACGCGACCATGAATTCCACATCGTTGCGGACCGCGCGCGTCCCATGGACTACGAGGTTTTCAGCATCGAGTCGGTCACGGGCTACGACGAAACGGCTGAATCCGAAGAGCAATCGTTCAGTCCCCTGTATGACCAGTTCGATGGCATCACGCAGTCCGGGCGCGGCTTCTACAGCCTGCGACGTGTGCCGCGCTTGTTGTCGGAAATCCAGAGGCAGCGCGGGCCGCGTGCGGGATACATCGGCACCGAGTTGTACATCTCGCTGGTCGACGTCGACGATGCACCCTACCCGGACCGCGTCAGTCAACTGGCGATTGAAATCGTCAGCTCGAATCGCGACTTGCCGCTGTTGATGTCGGTCGGCAGCAAGGATGATTTTGCTTTCGAGGAAAGCGCCCCGGTGCTTGGCGTTCGTTGCATCAAGGGGCCGACCCGGCCAGTGGCGCCGATTCTCGAAGGCCAGACGCCTTGGCGGCTGCTCAGCCACTTGTCGCTGAACTATCTATCGCTGTGCGACACCGACCCGCAGCAGGGTGCGGCGGCGCTGCGCGAGATCCTGTCGCTGTACGGCCTGGATACGCGCTCACGCCTGCACAAGCAAATCGACGGGATCGTCTCGGTTTCCAGCAAGCAGGCGATATCTCGTGTTCCCGTTCCCGGACCGATCGCCTTCGGCCGCGGTACCGGCATCGTCCTGGCGGTCGATGAACGTGCTTTCGAGGGTTCAGGCGTGATGGTTCTTGCCACCGTCCTGGAACGATTTTTCGCCCGCTATTCAAGCCTGAACAGTTTCACCCAGCTGACGCTGGTATCCCAGACACGCGGAGAGCTCAAGCGATGGAAGCCACGAGTCGGCCAGCGCGCGATCACCTGAGCCTGTTCAGGGATATCGCCGCCGAGCCATACGCCTACGGATTTTTCCAGGCGGCGCGCCGGATCGAATGCAGTTTTCCCGAACTGCCGCGGGTCGGCACGTCGCGACGCCTGCGCGACGACCCGGTGCGTTTTGCTCAGGAGGCATCGCTGGCATTCGCGTTGGCGACGGTCGCAGCACTCGAGTTTCCGAAGGATGGCGTTCCGCGGTTGCAGGTTCGTTTCACCGGCCTTACCGGCCCGAACGGGCCGTTGCCATTGCACCTGACCGAGTTTGCGAGAGACCGTCTGCGCAACCATGGCGACAAGACGTTCCTGCGCTTCCTGGATACCTTCCATCACCGCATTTTCGGGATGTTCTACCGCGCATGGGCCGATGCCCAGCCGACCGTCAGCCTCGATCGTCCTGACCAGGATCCGTTCGGCGATCGTCTGGCGTGCCTGGCGGGTTATGGTGGCCCGACGCTACAGCAGCGCGACGAAATCCCGGATTTCGCCAAGCGCGCGCACACCGGATTGCTCGCAAATTCGGTGCGCAATGCGGACGGCCTGGCGCGCATCATCAGCAACTTCTTCCGCGTCTCTGCAAAGATCGAGCAATGGCGGCCGCACTGGATGACACTGCCACCGGACGCCTACACCCGGCTCGGCGCCGGCCAACCGGGTGCGCAGCTGGGGGTGACATCGGTCATCGGCGCGCGGATCTGGGATTGTCAAAGCCGCTTCCGGATCGTTCTGGGGCCGTTGGGCCTGGAACAGTTCAAGCGTTTCTTGCCTGGCCAGGACAGTCTCAAACGACTCAAGGCCTGGGTGCGAAATTATTCCGGGGACGAACTGTCGTGCGAGATGCAGTTGCTGCTCCGGCGCAGTGAGGTCCCGCCCATGGTTCTTGGCAAGGCAGGGCAATTGGGTTGGACCAGCTGGGTCGGCAATCGACCGCCGTCCAGCGGGCCGGATGAGGCAGATGAACTGGTGTTGCGTATCCTGTAACAACTCGCAGGATCTTGAGAACGAAAAAGCGTGCGTGGAGGTTGCTCCGATCGTCAACCTTCCCTAAAGTGCGGAACCGCCTTGCAAGACCAACCGGCATCGACTGCATGAGCGAAGCCGCTACAACATCCCGTATCGAAGGAGAACCAGCGTGAGTGAAATCAGTCGCGTCGCCCTGTTCGGCAAGCTCAATCCCGTCGCCTACAAGGCGGTCGAGGGCGCAACGGTCTTCTGCAAACTGCGAGGCAACCCGTATGTCGAGCTGGTTCACTGGCTGCATCAGTTGATTCAGGTACCCGATACCGACCTGCACCGCATCCTCAAGCACTACACCGT
>JBDTQC010000080.1:0-10203 GCA_039932405.1 Ideonella sp. | reverse complement strand
ACTGCCGGCGCTTCTGGCTGCCGGCATCGTCGCGACGATCAATTCGGACGATCCGGCCTATTTCGGTGGCTACATCAACCAGAATTTCCTCGAGACCTTCGACGCCCTGCCACAACTGGGCGCGCGCGCCGCCTATCAGCTGGCGTTGAACAGTTTCAATGCGAGTTTTGTCGACGAACCGACGCGACAACCCTGGAAGGCCGCCCTCGACCGGGCATTTGCAGCTGCCGCCTGAACGCGGTTTGCGTCTGCTCTACCCTGAGCAAATACGATCAGCCCGGCGCCGTCGGCAAGCGCTGATCGCTGCGCGGTGGCCGATTCATTTCCTTGCGGATCAGCAGCACCGCCAACGACACGATGCCCGCAATCGCCAGCATGATGACAGCGCCGCCGGCCCAGATCGCCCATGCCAGCCACGGAGCGGCCTGCGACACGCTGGCGAGCAGGCCTTGCGCGATGTCGATCACGAACTGCAGCAGCGTCTGCCAGCCTGGGATCCACAACTCGATCTTGTCGGCATAGGGAATCTGCTCGATCAACGGCTTCAGATCCTGCACGCGGCTTGGCCCCAGCGTCAGCAGCGCATGCAGACCCCAGCAGGCGAGCGACCACAGGGCAACGCCGAGCAGGGTGAAGATCCAGATCGCAATCAACATCGCAGCGTCCTCGAGAGCGGATTCAATCGATACTTTATCCGCTTGGATGCAATGGCATGGCAAGCCAAGGGCATACTGATGGCGCCATGATCAATTCCTCCAAAGCGCTGCCAACCCGAATCGAGACGCCGGCCGACGTGGCTGCGCTGCAGTCCGCCGCGCAGCGGCTCGAAACCCCATGCGATGGCGGATCGATCGTCTGGCATCGCTGGGGCGAAGGGCCGACCACCTTGCTGCTGCATGGTGGTGCCGGCAGCTGGATGCACTGGGTGCGCAACATTGCCGCGCTGGTTGCCGACGGCCGCACGGTGCTGGTGCCTGACATGCCTGGGTTCGGCGATTCGGTTGTGCCCGCCACGGGGCACGATGCCGACGCGGTGGCTCCGCTGCTTGAACTGGGACTCACCGCCTTGATCGGCACGACCGCGTGCGACGTGGTCGCCTTCTCGTTCGGTGGCATCGTCGCGAGCTTTCTGCTGACCGAACACCCGGCGCGGGCGCGTCAGCTGGTGCTGGTCGGCGCGCCGGCGCTGAGTGTCGAGCCGGTGTCCAAGCTCGGTTTGCGGCCCTGGTCTCATTTGCACGGCGAGGCACGCTACGTGCTGCACCGCTACAACCTGCAACGCATGATGCTGGCGCGTGAAGAATCGGTCGATGACCTGGCGATCTGGCTGCACGATGTGAATATCGTGCGCGACCGGCTGCCGCTGCGCCGGCTCGCCAATACCGACATCGTGGCGCGTTTGCTGCCACGCATCGAATGCCCCGTTTCAGGGATCTGGGGTGCTGATGATCGCTTGTACCAGGGCCGCATCGACCGCATCGGCGAAGCGTTGCACGAGGCCCGGGATTTCCGCTCGCTGACCTTGCTTCACGGAGCCGGTCACTGGGTGCAGTTCGAGGATGCTGCCGAATTCAACCGCCTGCTGATTTCGGTACTTGCCGATGGCGCCCGCAGCGCACCGGTTCAGCGCTCCAGCACCTCGAGCAGTTCGGGTGCCGACGTGCCGAAGGCATAGACGTCCATTCCGAGCGCCCCATAGGTGACGCTGTCGTGCAGACGCAGCGGCGCCGTTTGGCGCCCGCCAGCGCCGGCGGCGACGTACCACGGCAACAGGTGTTCGTCGGTCGGGTGCATCTCGACTGCATAAGGCGCGCGTTGTCGGTAGTCGAACAGAGCCGGCCAGTCGCGCGCCGCGCCATGCTCGACAAACCATTGGCGAAACGCCTGGCTTTGCGGAATCTCCGGCTGATCGGGGTTGGCACGCAGGCCACCGGCGAAGACGCGCTGCAGGTTGTGCGTCATGCTGCCGCTGCCCAGGATCAGGACGTTTTCGGCACGCAATGGCGCCAGTGCCTCGCCGAGCTCGAACTGAGCCTGCGCAGAATCGGTCGGAACGAAAGCCAGCGGCAGGATTGGAATATCGGCGCGCGGAAACAGATAACGCAAGGCGGTCCATGCGCCGTGGTCCAGACCCCCTTCAGCAACCGTCTGCACGGGAATACCGGCGTTCCCGAGCAGCCCGGCGACCCGCCCGGCGAGCACCGGCGCACCCGGCGCGTCGTAGCGCATCTCATTTAGCCGCGGATCGAAATTGCCAAAGTCGTAGACCGCTCGGTGGCGCGGCGCAGCCAGCAACACAGGCCGCCGCGCCGCCGTGTGGGCCGAGATCGTCAGGATCGCAGCGGGCCGGCCGAAATGCTCGAGCCAACGGCTGCCGAGCTTTTGCATGAATGCGCCAGCGGCTCCGGGCTCGAGTGCGATCATCGGCGAGCCGTGAGAGACAAACAGTGAGGGCAGTGCGGGGGTGAGCGTCATGATGCGATTGGGCCACGGCAAGCGGTGGTCGTGTTTCTGTCCATTTGTATCCAGCTTGCAAATTGCCGCAAGTGGCGGACCGGCTGGTCAGGCCGGCAGGTTCTCGGGAAACTCCGCGCGCGCCGACGCATGACCTCGGTCAGACCGCTCCGGATGCTTTCGTGTAAGGTCACTCGATGAATCGATCTGCTGCTGCCGCCCCGACCGTCCAGACTACGCGGGTATCGGTCTGGCGTCTGGCCTGGCACCAGACGCGCCGCGACTTCCGGGCCGGCGAATTGCGCCTGCTGATGCTGGCGGTGACGCTGGCGGTGGCCGCGCTGACTGCAGTCGGCTTCTTCGCCGATCGTCTGAACCACGGGTTGGCGCGCGACGCGCGTCAGTTGATGGGCGGCGATGCAATCATTTCCGGCGATCAACCGACGCCTGCGCAATTTGCCGAACGTGCGCGCGCATTGGGCTTGAAAAGCGCAATCTCCACCAGTTTTCCCAGCATGGGGCGGGCCAGCGAACAGCAAGGCGGTGCCACCCGACTGGTCGCCGTGAAGGCGGTCAGCGAGATTTATCCGCTGCGCGGCAGCTTGCGGCTGAGCGAAGGCCCCGGTTCCGCGGAATTCAGCGCCAACGGCGCGCCGAAACCGGGCACGGTCTGGGTCGACGCTGGTTTGCTCGAAGCGCTCGGGTTGAAGATCGGCGATCCGTTGCTGCTCGGCGATGCCCGTCTTTTGATGACGCGCACGATCGTGATCGAGCCCGACCGGGGCGCGGGTTTCATGAGCTTTTCCCCGCGCGTGATGCTGAATCAGGCCGATCTGCCAGCCACCGGGCTGATCCAGCCAGCTAGCCGCGTCGGTTATCGGCTGGCCGTTGCGTCGCCGACCAACGACGACGCGGCCGTGCGCAGTTTTACCGAGTGGGCTGAGTCCGAACTGAAGTCGCAGAACCTGCGTGGCATGCGGATCGAGACGATGGCTTCGGGTCGCCCCGAGATGCAGCAGACCTTGGGGCGTGCCGAGAAATTTCTCAACCTGGTGGCCTTGCTTGCCGCGTTGCTGGCGGCCGTGGCAGTGGCGATCGCCTCGCGCGATTTCGCCAGCCGTCACCTGGATGATTGCGCAATGCTGCGCGTGCTGGGCCAGTCGCAACGCCGCATCGCGGCGCAGTATCTGATCGAGTTCGGACTGATCGGGCTGCTGGCCAGTGCGCTCGGCGTGGCCTTCGGCTTTGCCGTCCACTACGTTTTTGTCTGGCTGTTGTCGGGCCTGGTCGGCGCCGCACTGCCTGCAGCCACGTTGTGGCCGGCATTGTTCGGCATCGGCGTCGGCCTGACCCTGTTACTCGGTTTCGGTTTGCCGCCGGTCTTGCAGCTCGCGAAGGTGCCTCCACTGCGCGTGATTCGTCGCGATGTCGGTTCAGTCAAGCCGGCGTCGCTGGCGGTGCTGGGCGCGGGCCTGCTCGGCTTTGTCGCCTTGCTGATGGCGGTGTCGTCCGATCTCAAGCTCGGCCTGATCGCGGTCGGCGGCTTTGCCGGGGCGATTGCCTTTTTTGCGCTGTTGAGCTGGCTCGCCGTGACCGCGCTGCGCAGGGCCGTCCCGGAAACCCGTGCGCCGCGCTGGCTGGTGCTGGCAACCCGCCAGATCGCGGCTCGGCCGGCGTTTGCCGTGCTGCAGGTGTCGGCGCTCAGCGTGGGCATGCTGGCGCTGGTGTTGCTGGTGCTGCTGCGCACCGATCTGATCAGCAGCTGGCGTCAGGCGACGCCACCGGATGCGCCGAACCGCTTCGTCATCAACGTCCAGCCCGAGCAGGGCGATGCCTTCAAGGCCACGCTGGCGGACGGCGGTGTGCAGCGCTATGACTGGTTTCCGATGATCCGCGGCAGATTGGTCGCTATCAACGGCGCGCCGGTGCAGGGTGACCGCGAATCCGACGAGCGTGCCAAGCGGCTGGTCGAACGCGAATTCAATCTGAGCCACGCCGCGCAGCTGCCCGATCACAACCTGGTGGTCGGTGGCAAGTGGGTAGCGGAAGAGCCGGGCGCCGTCAGCGTCGAGGAAGGACTGGCCGAGACCCTCGGACTCAAGCTCGGCGACGTGATGCGCTTCGATGTTGCCGGTCAGATGATCGACGCACGCATCACCAGCTTGCGCAAGGTCGATTGGGGTTCGATGCGGGTCAATTTCTTCGTGATGTTTCCAACCGCCCGGATGACCGACGTTCCGGTGAGTTATGTCGCCGCGTTCAAGGCGCCAGCGGTTGCGGGTTTCGACAATCGGCTGAGCCGCGAATTTCCGAATATCACCGCGATCGACGTCTCGGCGTCGATCGCCCAGGTTCAGCGCATCCTCGATCAGGTGATACGGGCAGTCGAATTCCTGTTCGGCTTCACACTGGCCGCCGGACTGGTGGTGCTGTTTTCTGCCATCACCGCGACCCGCGAAGCGCGTGCCCGAGAGTTTGCCGTGATGCGTGCGCTGGGCGCCAGCAGCCGCCTGCTCGGCCAAGTGCAACGCGCAGAGCTGCTCGGCATCGGCGCCCTGGCCGGGGTGCTGGCTTCGCTGGCGGCCGGTGTGGTCGGCTGGGCACTGGCACGTTATGTGTTCGAGTTCAGCTGGGGTGCCTCGCCTTGGCTGCCGGTGATCGGCGGCGCCGCTGGTGCTATGTTGTCGCTTTCCGCCGGCTGGTGGGGGCTGCGCGAAGTGCTGCGTCGGCCGGTCATCGCGACCCTGCGCACGGCTGCGACATAGCCGCATCGCTGGCGGCATGCGCTGGCTGCATCCTTGTCACGATCAATGGCTGCAATCCGCGATCGGACAAGCTCTTCGCGCGGCGCGACGGCTGCGACACGGCATACTTCGGTCTCGATGGATGAACTCGTCACACGCCCGCTGCGGATCCTGCACATTGAAGACAGCGAACTCGACCACGAGTTGATGCTGGCGCAGTTGCGTCGCGGCGGCATCGAGCCGATCTCGCTGTGCGTGGACAGCGAGGTCGAGTTTCTTCGCGCCTTGCAGCAACCCTGGGACGCGATCATTTCCGATTTCAACCTGCCGGGTTTCTCCGGTCTGGTTGCGCTGGATCTGTGGCGGGTCGGCGGTGGCGATCAACCGTTCATTCTGGTTTCTGGCGAAATTGGCGAAGAAACCGCCGTCGAGGCGATGCGCAGCGGCGCCACCGATTACCTGTTGAAAAGCAACCTGACGCGGCTGGCACCGGCACTGCTGCGCGCTGTCGACGCCAACCTGATGCGCAAGGCCAGGGTGCGTGCCGACCTGGAGCTGAATGCCTCGAAACAGCGCATCCATGAGTTCGCGCAGCATTTGCAAAACAGCATCGAGCTGGAGCGAACGGCGATTGCGCGCGAGATCCACGACGATGTCGGCGGCTCGCTGACGGCCGTCAAGTTCGACCTGGCCTGGATGATCCGGCGCACCGAATCGCCGGAAATCCGGGCGCGTGCCGAATCCGCGATGGAGACGGTGATGTCGGCCATCGAATCCAGCCAGCGGATCATGCACAACCTTCGGCCCGCCATACTCGAGCAAGGCCTGGTCGCGGCACTGCAGTGGATGGCGGGGCGATTCGAGCGACGCACCGGCGTACCGTGTCTGTTGCGCACACCGGCGACGCTGCCGGTGTTGCCGGCTGGCGTGCCGTTGGTCGCCTACCGTACCGCACAGGAGGCCTTGACCAATATCAGCAAACACGCCATCGCCAGCAACGTGCAACTCGATCTGGCCTATGCGGGTGGCGTGTTGTCGCTGGAGATCAGCGACAACGGCCGCGGCCTGAACCAGCACGATCTCGGCAAGGATCGCTCATTCGGTATCCGTGGCCTGCACGAGCGGGCGCGCACCGTCGAAGGCTGGATCGACCTGAGCAGTGGCGCCAGCGGCACCACGCTGATCCTGTCGATTCCGATCAACGAGACGGCGCAACGCGCCCTGGTGCCCGACCTGAGCGTATTGGGCAGCCACAACCTCGATCCGACCGGTTGGGGCGAAGAATGATCAGCGCAGCGAAGGAATTGACATGATCCGAGTCCTTTTGTGCGACGACCATGCGTTGATCCGACGCGGCATCCGCGATACCTTGTCGGATGCTGCGGACATCGAGGTGGTCGGCGAGGCCGGTGACTACGGCGAGTTGCGCAGCCTGATGCGCAATACCAGCTGCGATGTGCTGGTGCTCGACATCAACCTGCCCGGCCGCAGCGGGCTCGACGTGCTGCATGTGCTGAAGGAGGAGGGCAGCACGATGAAGGTGCTGGTAGTCTCGATGTACCCGGAAGATCAATATGCAATCCGTGCGCTGCGAGCCGGCGCGTTCGGCTATGTCAACAAGGGTGGCGATCCGGCGCTGATCGTCTCGGCGGTGCGCACGGTGGCGCAAGGTCGCAAGTACGTGACGCCCGAGATCGCGCAGATGCTGGTCGAGAGTTTGACGACGCCGGTGAATCAGGCGGCCCACGAGAAGCTGTCCGATCGGGAGTTGCAGACGCTGGTGATGATCGCCTCGGGCAACCGGCTGTCCGACATTGCCGAGCAATTGATGCTGAGCCCGAAGACGGTGAGTGTCTACCGCGCGCGGGTTCTAGAAAAACTCGGGCTGACGAACAACTCCGAGTTGACGGTTTATGCGATTCGTCAAGGCTTGGTGGGGCAGGATTGAACTCCTGCCCGAGTGATGCCGTTCATGGAGTCCGGCTCGGCCCGGCGCCGCTGGTTTGTGTTCGCTGATCGGTTCTCTGAGCGCGTTGGATGAACAAGGCCTTTACACGTGAGAGCGATGGCGACGAGGATGCCGACGACGATGTCGTCGATGCGCCGTCGATTCCGTCTGGCAGCAAGAACTACCTGACGCCGGCGGGCTATGCGCGGCTGCGTGCCGAATTGTTCGAACTGCTCGATGACGAGCGGCCGAAGATCGTCGAGATCGTGTCGTGGGCAGCGAAAAATGGCGATCGCAGCGAGAACGGAGACTACCTGTACGGCAAGAAGCGGCTGCGCGAGATCGATCGGCGGATCCGTTTTCTGACAAAGCGGCTCGATATCGCCGAAGTGGTCGATCCGTCGGTGCACCATGGCAACGAGCAGATTTTCTTCGGCGCGACGGTTGAATACGAAAACCAGGCGGGCGTGCGTCGGACCGTCACTGTCAAGGGCATCGACGAGGCGGACAGTTCGCTCGGCGAAGTCAGCTGGATTTCGCCAATCGCCCGTGCCTTGCTGAAGGCCAGGATCGGCGACGAGGTGATGTTGCACACACCGGCCGGCGCAGAGACGATCGAGGTGATTGCGGTGCGTTATCCCGAGGCCGCCGACCCGAACTGAGGGTTGATCAGGGCTTGATCCGGGCGACCTTGTGTACTGCCTTGGCCCGGCGCAGTTTGCGCATCACATCGGCCAGGTGCAGGCGGTCGCGAACGGCGACGATCAGTTTGAGTTCAGTCGCGCTTTCCGCGGCGGGACCGTCGCCCATGTCGATGTGGGTGATGTCGGCCTCGGCCGCGGCCACGGCCTGCGCCACTTGTGCCAGCACGCCTTTGCCGCCGTTGACGACCACGGAAATACCGGTTTCGAAGGGACGGCTGGGTTGCTCAGCCCAGTCGACCTGCATGATGCCGTCGCGGTCGCGTTCCAGCAGGCGCTTGCCGACCGTGCAGTCAACGGTGTGCACCACCAGACCTTCGCCGCGGCCCAGGTGGCCGACGATCGCGTCGCCTGGAATCGGTCGGCAGCAGGTGCCCAGCTGGACGGTGGCGCCTTCGGTGCCGTCGATCAGGACCAGCGCCTGGGTCGGCAGGCTTTCATCGGTTGCAAAACGGCCGAGCGTCAACGTCACGGCGTCGGGCTTGTCGCCGCGTTCGGTCAGCAGCCCGGCCAGGCGTGTGGCGACGATCGCCGCGATCTTGCGGCCGAGACCGATATCGGTCATCAATTCTTCGCGGCTGCGGTTGCCGCTCCAGCGCGTCAGTTGCTGCCACAGCAGCTGTGATTCGGGTGCATCGTCACCCGGCAGTTTCAGGCCTTCGGCACGCAGCGCCTGAGCCAGCATCTTGACGCCCAGCTCTTGCGATTCCTCCTGCTCCATCGTTTTCAGATAGTGGCGGATGCGCGAGCGGGCTCGGCCGGTGCGCACAAAATTCAGCCAGGCCGGGTTCGGTTTCGCGTTCGGTGCGCTGATGATCTCGACCGAATCGCCGCTGTGCAGTTCGGTGCGCAGCGCCACCGGCTCGCCGTTGACACGGCAGGCCACGCAGTGATCACCGACGTCGGAGTGGATCGCGTAGGCAAAGTCGACCGGCGTCGCACCGCGCGGCAATGCCAGGATCTTCGACATCGGCGTGAAGACGTAGACCGCATCGGGAAACAGATCGATGCGCACATGTTCGAGAAATTCGCCGGAGTCCTTGTTGTCGTGCTGGATGTCCATCAGCGACTGCAACCACATGGCGCCCAGTCGCTGCGCCTCCTGGCCGTGGCTGTCGCTACCCTTGCCTTTGTAAATCCAGTGCGCAGCGATGCCGCTCTCGGCCACCGCGTGCATCTCTTCGGTGCGGATCTGGAACTCGACCGCGGTGCCGAGCGGGCTGACCAGTGTCGTGTGCAGTGATTGGTAACCGTTCGCCTTCGGGATCGCGATGTAGTCCTTGAAGCGGCCCGGCACCGGTTTGTAGAGCTGGTGCAGGATGCCGAGTGTCAGATAACAATCGGACAACTCTGAGACGACGATGCGAAAACCGAAGATGTCGCTGACCTGCGCAAATGTCAGGTGCTTCTCGCGCATCTTCCGATAGATCGAGAACAGGGTTTTCTCGCGTCCGTAGACGCCCGCCACCTGCTTGTGCTTGGCCAGCGTCTTCTCGACTTCGCGCTGGATCCGTTCGACCACATCGCGGCGATGACCGCGCGCGGTATCGACGGCCTTGGTCAGTGCAGCATGCCGCCACGGGCGCAAAAACTGGAACGACAATTCCTGCAATTCACGATAGATCTGATTCAGGCCGAGGCGGTGGGCGATCGGCGCGTAGATATCCAGCGTCTCGCGCGCGATGCGGGCCTGCTTGTCGGGCGCCATCGCCTCCATCGTGCGCATGTTGTGCAGGCGGTCCGACAACTTGATCAGGATGACGCGAACGTCGCGCGCCATCGCGAGCAGCATCTTGCGAAAACTCTCGGCCTGGCCTTCCTCGCGGGTCGAGAACTGCAGCTTGTCGAGCTTGGTCAGTCCGTCCACCAGATCGGCGGTCGGCGCACCGAAGCGCTCGATCAACTCGGATTTGGTGATGCCGCAATCTTCCATCGAATCGTGCATCAGCGCGGCCATGATTGCCTGCGCATCGAGCCGCCAGTCGGCGCACAAGCCGGCGACGGCGATCGGATGGGTGATGTACGGCTCGCCGCTGGCGCGAAACTGCCCCAGGTGGGCTTCGTCGGCAAATCGGTAGGCCTCGCGCACACGGCGCAAGTCGGCCGCGCTCAGGTAACTCAATCGATCGGCGAGCCCGGCAAACGAAGTGACTTCGGAACTTGGCGCGGGGCTGCGACCGTTTCCGGACAGGCTGCGCGCGGCCGCTGCGGCCAGCGCGCGGACGTCCCGGAATGCCGTTGAGATTCTTGCCACCATGGTGCAAATTTATCGCGGATTCGTGCGGACCACCGCAAGCACTGGCACAAAACCCGCCGCAACTACCGGACTCGACCAGTTGCGGCAACAAAAAACGGC
>JBDTQC010000079.1:0-10300 GCA_039932405.1 Ideonella sp. | reverse complement strand
CTTCTATCTCGCCCGACAGCCTTGCCTCGGCAGGCTGTCGCGCCGCGACTGACTGGACAGGTGCCTGATGCGCCGCGTTGCCGTCGTCGGGTCAGGGATTTCCGGTCTGTCGGTCGCCTGGAATTTGTCCAGGCAACCGCAGCTGTGCAAGGTCAGCCTGTTCGAATCCGGAAGCTACTTCGGCGGGCACACCCACACCGTCGATGTTGAAGTCGGCGCTGGTCTGCAACGCATCAGGCACGGAGTCGATACCGGGTTTCTCGTATTCAACGAGCGCACCTACCCACGGCTGATCGAATTGTTCGAGACGCTGCAGGTCGAGACGGCCGCTTCTGATATGTCTTTTTCCGTCAAGCTGCCTCATATCGACCTGGAGTGGAGCGGTTCGAACCTCGATTCGGTATTCGCTCAGCGCCGCAACCTGGTGCGTCCGGCATTCCTGATCATGCTGGCCGAGATTGTTCGCTTCAACAAGTTGTGTACTTCGCTGGCAACAACGGGTGCCGACGCCGCCCTGCAGCAGCCGATCGGCGACTTTCTTGACGAACACCGCTTCAGCGCCTCGTTTCGAAACTGGTATTTCCTGCCGATGATCGGCTGCATCTGGTCATGCCCAACCGACCAGATGTTGCGTTTTCCGATCGCGACAATGATCCGCTTCTGCCACAACCACGGGTTGCTGCAGGTCGCCGACCGTCCACGCTGGTTCACGGTGGTCGGGGGCGCGCGCCGCTATGTGACCAAGATGCTGTCGAGCATCGACGATGCCCGGCTGAATACGCCGGTTCGGCAGATCAGGCGCGTACCGCCCGGCCCGTCAATGGGCGGTGGCAGCGGCGGCGTCTTGCTGAGTACCGACACCGGCACTGAGCACTTCGATGAAGTCGTGCTGGCCTGCCACAGCGATCAGGCGCTGGCGATGATCGCCGATCCGACGCCCGACGAGCGTCAGGTGTTGTCCGCGATACGCTACCAACCGAACCGGGCCGTGCTGCATACCGACGTCAGCGTACTGCCGAAGCGGCGCCGCGCCTGGGCCGCCTGGAACTACGAACGCGCAGCGGCTGCCTCGAATCAGCAGAATTCGGTTTGCCTGCACTACCTCATCAATCAGCTGCAACCGCTGCCGTTCGAGCAGCCGGTGGTCGTGTCGCTGAATCCGCTGCGCGAGCCACGCGCCGAGCTGATCCAGGGTGAGTTCGACTACGCGCACCCGGTGTTCGACCAGGCGGCGATCGACGCGCAGCGCCGGGTTCCGGCACTGCAAGGAATCGCAAGCACCTGGTTCTGCGGCGCCTGGACCCGTTATGGTTTCCACGAAGACGGTCTGATGTCGGGGCTTGCCGTGGTCGAGGGATTGCGTCAGCGGCTTCAGCTCGCGACGCTCGAGGCCGCATGAACGGCTTGCAGTCAAGCACCCGCGCCGGTGGCTCGCCGCAAGCGCTGCTCGGCATCGGCGAGGTGCGCCACGCGCGCCTGCGTCCGGCGCAGAACCGCTTCACCTATCCGACCTATTTCATGCTGCTGCCGATGCGCAGGCTGGCCAGCCATCCGCCGCCAGCCTTGCGCCGCAATCGCTTCGGTTTGATGAGTTTCTTCGATCGCGACCATGGTGACGGCCGAGACGATTGCCTGGCCTGGGTCGAGGAATTGCTGCAACGCGAAGGCATCACCAGCGCCGATGGTGAAATCTGGCTGCACTGTTATCCGAGGGTGCTCGGCTTTGCGTTCAAGCCGGTCAGCTTCTGGTACTGCCACCGTGCCGACGGTGCGCTCGAAGCGATCGTCGTCGAAGTCAACAACACCTTTGGCGAGCGCCACTGTTACCTGCTGTCTTCGCGCAGCCAAGGCGGCATCGGCTTCGGGCGCGAATTGCGTGCCGACAAGGTGTTTCACGTGTCGCCGTTCTGCCAGGTGTCCGGCAGCTATCGATTCCGTTTCATGCGCACCGATCTGTCGATCGGCGCAGCCTCCGGAAAAAGCGCCCGAACCGTCGCCTGCGTCGACCACCACGATGACGAAGGGCTGTTGCTGCAGACCAGCGTCAGCGGCGAGCTGGCGCCACTCACTGCACAGCGCATCCGCAAGGCTTTCTTCGGCGTACCTTGGATGACGCTGGGCGTGATCGTGCGTATCCACTGGCAGGCGCTGCGTCTGTGGTTGATGCGCGTGCCCTTCCAGCACAAGCCCGAGCCGCCAGCCAAATTCGTCTCCCGTTGAAGCCTTCCTACGTACCCGTGATGAGCCTCCAGACCACTACCCATCCAAGCCTGCCTTGCGCCGACCTGCCCGCCTCAGCACCGGCTGCTGCTCGAGCCGTCTTCGGACTGTTGAAAAATCTGCGCCACGGCCGACTGCGTGTGCAGATGCCCGATGGCGCGGCTGCGATATTCGGCACGCTCGTCGATGGCGAGCCCACTGCAGCAATCAGCCTGCGCAACTGGAATGTCTGCGGTGCCGCACTCAAGTCCGGCGACATCGGCTTTGCCGAGACCTACATCGCCGGCGACTGGACCACACCGGATCTGGCGGCCTTGCTGAAATTGTTCATCAGCAACCGGGACGACATCGAATCGGTGGTGTACGGCACTTGGTGGGGCTCGCTGCTGTACCGCATCAAGCATGTGTTCAATCGCAACTCGCGGCGCGGCAGCAAGAAGAATATCCACGCCCACTATGACCTGGGCAACGACTTCTACAAGCTGTGGCTCGACCCGTCGATGAACTACAGCAGCGCGTGGTTCGCTGGTGACCAGACTCAGACGCTGGCCGCCGGACAGCAGGCCAAGATGCGCCGCGCTCTCACCGAGGCCGGTGTCAGGCCCGGCGACCGGGTACTCGAGATCGGCTGCGGATGGGGCGCGGTGGCCGAGTGTGCGGCCCGTGATTTCGGCGCAATCGTCAGCGGCGTC
The DNA here is from genome assembly GCA_039932405.1 of Ideonella sp. GTDB lineage: Bacteria > Pseudomonadota > Gammaproteobacteria > Burkholderiales > Burkholderiaceae_C > Ideonella_A. The sequence goes on along the minus strand of JBDTQC010000079.1, from coordinate 7,388 downwards.
ACCTTGTCGAAGGAACAACTGGCCTGGGGCAAACAACGGCTGTGCGACGCCGGGCTCACTGCCGACCTGCGCTTCCAGGACTACCGCGACATCGACGATGGCCCGTTCGACGCGATCGCCTCGATCGAAATGTTCGAGGCAGTCGGTCGTGACTACTGGCCGGACTTTTTCGCCACCATCCATCGGCAGTTGAAGCCAGGCGCCAAAGCCTGTATCCAGAGCATCACGATTCGCGACGACCTGTTCGACCGCTATGTCGGGTCGACCGATTTCATTCAGCAATATATCTTTCCGGGTGGTCTGTTACCGAGCCCGCGCGAGTTCCGTCTGGCCGCCGCGCGCGCCGGATTAACCGTCATCAACGAGCTCGATTTCGGCCAAGACTACGCCCATACGCTGAAGTTGTGGCGCGATGCCTTCGTGCACCACGACGCGCGGGTTCGCGGACTCGGCTTCGACACTCGCTTCCTGCGGATCTGGGAGTTCTATCTGGTCTATTGCGAAGCCGCGTTCGAGATGGGCAACACCAGCGTGATGCAGTTCACGTTGCAAAAGGCCTGAGGAATCGGTTTTGACAACCCTGTGCCAAGCCACCCCGCCGCAGAGCCAGCTGATTGCGCGCCGCAGCGTTCTGTTGGCGAGCCTCTTGCTGCCAGTCGCGCTGACAACCCGGGCGGCGCCGAGTGCCGTGCCGCCCGAAGTTGCCGAACGGCTGCCTCAGGCGCGCCTGCAGGGCGCGGGCAGGCTGACATTTTTCGCGCTGCATGTCTACGATGCCCGTCTCTGGGCCGATGCCGATTTCAAGCCGACCAGCTACAGCCAGCAACCGCTGGCCCTCGAGCTCGACTACGCACGCTCGCTGGACGGCAAGGCGATCGCCGAACGTTCGATCGAAGAGATGCGCCGGCAGGCCGATCTGTCGGACCGCAAGGCGGCCTCCTGGCTGGCGCAGATGAGTGCGATTTTTCCGGACGTCAATGCGGGTGACCGCATCACCGGTATCCAGCGGCCGAATGAAGCGACCAGCTTCTTCTTCAACGGCCGTCCGAGCGGCGAAATCCGCGATCCCGAATTCACCGCACTGTTCTTCGGTATCTGGTTGTCCGCGAAAACCTCCGAACCGGCCTTGCGCAAGGCCTTGATCGGCGGCGCGGGCCGCAGCACCTGAAGCAAGCTGTGAGCCCTTCGGAATCCGCATCGCAGGGCCCGCTGCGAAGTCGTCTCGGCGCGGTGTGCTACGGCAGCCTGGGGCTGCCGCTGGCGTTCGTGGCGCTGCCGCTGTATGTCGTCCTGCCCAATCACTATGCCAGCCAGTTCGGCGTTCCGCTGGCCTGGTTGGGCATTGTCCTGCTCGCCGCCAGACTGCTCGATGCGGTCGCTGATCCGCTGATCGGGCGTTGGGTAGATGCGCTGTTCGCCCGCGACAGCCGATCCGCCTGGACAGTTGCCGCCATCGCGGCAGGGCTGCTGACGATCGGCTTCGCCGGGCTGTTCTTCCCACCCGCAGCCGTGCGGTCCGGCAATGCCGGTTTGCTGGTCTGGTGTGCGAGCGTGCTGGCCATCACCTACCTTTGCTACAGCATCGTCAGTGTGGTTCACCAATCGTGGGGCGCCCGGCTGGGTGGCGACGAGAGCCAGCGCGCCAGCGTCGTGGCGTGGCGCGAAGGCCCGGCCCTGGCCGGTGTGCTGATCGCCAGCGTGTTGCCATCGGTGGCCGGTCTGGGTGCGACCGCAGCCGTATTTGCGGCGTTGATCGGGATCGCCATCGCATTGCTGCGTCGCGCGCCGCGACCCCGCCCGAGCCCATTGGCGATCGATCAGCAGCGCCCAAGTCTGGGGCTGCCGTTCACCAACCCCGCCTTTCGTCGCCTGTTGGCAATCTTCCTTCTGAACGGCATCGCCAGCGCCATCCCGGCGACGCTGGTGCTGTTTTTCATCCGCGACAAGCTGCAGGCCGGCGCGTACGAGCCACTTTTTCTGGCCGCCTATTTCGCCGCCGGCGGGCTGTCGATTCCGCTGTGGATCAGCGTCGTCAAACGCTACGGACTGCCGGTAACCTGGCTTGCCAGCATGCTGCTGGCGATTCTTGCGTTTTTCTGGGCTTCGAAGCTCGGCACCGGCGACGTGATGGCCTTTGCCACCGTCTGCATCTTCAGCGGTATAGCCCTTGGCGCCGACCTGACCTTGCCGGGCGCGATGCTGACCGGCGTGATCCAGCAGGCCGGCCACGGCGATCGCGCCGAAGGTGCCTATTTCGGTTGGTGGAACTTCGCAACCAAATTGAACCTCGCGTTGGCCGCCGGTCTGGTACTGCCGCTGCTGCAGGCCTTCGACTATGCGCCGGGCAGCCGCAGTCCCTCGGCGTTGACGGCCTTGACGGCCGCGTACAGCCTGCTGCCGTGCCTGCTGAAACTGCTCGCTGCCGGCGCGTTGTGGCAGCTCTGGATCCGCCCCGGGCAACGCAATTCATTCGATGCTCGCCAACAAATCACCTAGGTCCGTCACCACATCATGTCGTTGAACCCACCAATCAAGCACTGGGCCGGGCAAGTCGTCTGGCTGGTCGGCGCCTCCAGTGGCATCGGCCGAGCCACCGCCGAGCGATTGCATGAACTCGGCGCGCAGGTGATCATTTCGGCACGCAGCGCAGGTGAACTCGCTCAATTCGAAAAGACGCACGCGGGTGGCCTGGGGCTGCCGCTCGATGTCACCGATCATGCTGCGATGCAGGCTGCCGCGGGCACCATCATCGCGAAATACGGTCGCATCGATCTGGCGGTTTATTGCGCCGGCTACTACAAGGCGATGCGCGCCACCGAGTTCGACCTGACGACGGCGATCATGCATGACGAGGTCAACTACCGCGGCGCCCTGCGAATGCTCGACGTCGTGCTGCCCGTGCTGCTGCGCCAGCGCGCCGGGCACCTCAGTCTGGTGGCCAGCGTGGCTGGCTACCGGGGCTTGCCAAAAGGCCTGGCATATGGACCGACCAAGGCTGCGCTGATCAATCTGGCCGAAACGCTCTACCTGGATCTGCAGTCGAAGCAGATTGGCGTCTCGCTGATCAATCCCGGCTTTGTCGAGACCCCGCTGACCGAACAGAATGATTTCAAGATGCCGGCGTTGATTTCAGCCGATCAGGCCGCGCTGGAAATCATCGACGGCTGGGAGGCCGGCACGTTCGAGATCCATTTTCCGAAGCGCTTCACGTGGTGGATGCAGGCCATGCGCCACTTGAGCGACGGGCTCTATTTCAAGGCGGTTCAACGCGCCACACGCTTGTGAAACCGAGCCAGGCGAAGGCCCGGATCGCGCGCGGCGCTTACAGCCAGCCCTTGCGGCGAAAATACCAGAACGGCGCGGCCACGCTCACAACCATCAACCCGATCGCGAACGGATAACCATAGCGCCACTGCAGTTCCGGCATGGCCTGGAAATTCATGCCATAGACGCTGGCGATCAAGGTTGGAGGCAGCAACGCGACGCTGGCAACCGAAAACAGCTTGATGATCTTGTTCTGGTTGATGTTGATGAAACCGACCGTCGCATCCATCAGGAAGTTGATCTTGTCGAACAGGAACGCGGTGTGGCTGTCGAGTGAGTCGATGTCGCGCAGGATCTGCCGCGATTCCTCGAATTGCTCGGCATTGAGCATGCGCGAACGCATCATGAAACTCAAGGCACGGCGCGTGTCCATCATGTTGCGGCGGATTCGGCCGTTCAAATCCTCTTCGCGGGCGATTTCCGCCAGTACGGCAGCGGCGTCGGCGTCGGTGATGACCTTTTTCAACACCTGTGCACTGACCGGTTCCAGGCTCAGATAGATGCCCTCCAACGCATCGGCCGAAAATTCGGCATCCGCGTCGTATAGCTTCAGCAGCAGATCTTTCGCATCCCCGATCATGGCCGGCGTTCGACGCGCGCGCAGGCGCAGCAGGCGAAATACCGGCAGATCCTCACCATGCACCGAAAACAGGATGTTGTTGAACAGGATGAACGCGACCCGCACATTGCGCGGCGTGCGATCGTCGTCGATCAGGAAGTCGCTTCGAATGTGCAGTTCGCCGTTGTCTTCTTCGTAGAAGCGCGCCGATTCCTCGAGGTCGTCGTCGACGGCATCGGCCGGAATGGTCAGGCCGAAGCGGCGTGTGATCCAGTTCTTTTCCTCGACAGTCGGCATCTCGAGGTCGACCCAGACCGGCTTGGCCGAATCCGACAAGGCTTCCGGGCTGTCGATCTCTTCCTGGAAAAGCCGGCCATTGGCCAAGGAGAATATGTTCAGCATGCAGATTCCAGCGGGCAGCAGGGCCAGGCAGCGGGAAGCGGCTCGCGGGCTGGCGCCTCTGACCCGGAACCGCGGATATCCGGCCGGTACAGGGCGCCACTCAGCGAATCGGGACTCGGTCCAATGCAGGCTCCGAACGGTTCAACAAACGATTATCACACCGGGCACCACCACAAGGCGCGAGCCGCGCAATTGGCCGCTGAAACATTGACTTCATCCGCTTGTCACGGTTGGGCAATCAGTGCACACTGATTTCAACGATGACCGGCCCAAACGCCTGCCCACCCTCCCCGCCGACCTCTCGGCAACGCCGCGAAAGTGCTTTCGCGACGCCTCGCAGTACCCCCCCACCCCGACCAAAGGAGTCTCCATGAACTTGACGATCAGCGGACATCACCTCGAGGTAACTCCAGCGCTTCGTGAGTACGTACTCACCAAACTCGAGCGCATCACCCGCCATTTCGATCAAGTCGTCGACATCAACGTGCTGCTTTCGGTTGAAAAGCTGAAGGAAAAGGATCGGCGCCAGAAAGCCGAGGTGACGTTCCACGTCAAGGGCAAGGACATCTTCGTCGAACAAAGCCACGAGGATCTGTACGCGGCCATCGATCAGCTGATGGACAAGCTCGACCGCCAGGTGTGCCGCCACAAGGACAAGCTGCAGGACCATCACCATGCGTCGGCCAAGCGCCTCGACGCCGGCGACGCTGCCTGAGTCTGCATGCGGGTGCGCCGGGGCAATCCGGCCACCGTCGCGACACCATTAACATGGGTACCGCATCGATACCTTGCTGCATCGCACCGAGCGGTGCAAAATCCGGCCCCCTAGCTGCCGGGTGGTTCGCCAAACAACGAACCACCCGGCACCCTCAACCCGCCCGATGGGCGCTCTTCGTGGTCTGGCTGCCAGCGCAAGCTGATCGGCCGCCACCGCATTGCTGACATGAACCGTCTCGCCGCCATCTTGCCCGCCAGCAACGTGATTGTCGATGTCGACGCCACGAGCAAGAAACGTGCTTTCGAACACGCCGGTCTGCTGTTCGAGAATCAGCATTCGATCGCCCGCGCGATCGTCACCGACAACCTGTTCGCGCGTGAGCGGCTCGGTTCCACCGGGCTGGGTCACGCGGTCGCCATCCCGCACGGACGGATCAAGGGCCTCAAGAATCCACTGGCCGCGGTGCTCAGGGTGCAGCAGCCGATCCCGTTCGACGCGCCCGACGACCAGCCGGTCAGCCTGCTGATCTTTCTGCTGGTTCCCGAGGCCGCCACCCAGCGCCACCTGGAGATCCTCTCCGAAATCGCCGAAATGCTCAGCGATCGCGAGTTGCGCGAGCGCCTGAAGACCGAAGAGTCGGCCGCCAAGGTGCACGAGCTGATCGCCAACTGGGAGCCGCTGAAGTCGGTTGCTTGAAGCTGGACCGGCGGCCCTGATAATCGGCTGACCGCAGCCGCCAGCACACACCGTTGAAACCAACCGTCATCAGCGCCGAGGCGCTGTTCGAAGAGCACCGTGCAAGCCTGCACTGGCAATGGATTGCCGGTCATGCGCACCCGGAGCGTCGCTTCGACGAAGCCGCCGTGCGCAGCGCGCAGTCGGCAGCCGACCTGGTCGGCTATCTGAACTACATTCATCCGTATCGGGTGCAGATCGTCGGCCGGCGCGAAGTTGCCTACCTGAGCGCTTCGTTACCCGAAGACCAGGAACGCCGGATCCAGCGCATCGTCACACTCGAGCCACCAGTGGTCATCGTGGCCGACGGCAAGCAGCCACCTGATCGCCTGGTCGCGCTGTGCGACCGCGCGGAAATTCCGCTGTTCGTCACGGCGGAATCGGCCGGCCAGGTGATCGACGTGGTGCGCAGCTACCTGGCGCTGCACTTCGCCGAGCGAACCACGCGGCACGGCGTTTTCATGGACATCCTCGGCCTGGGTGTCCTGGTCACCGGCGAATCCGGGCTCGGCAAGAGTGAGCTGGGTCTGGAGCTGATCTCGCGCGGCCACGGCCTGGTGGCCGACGATGCCGTTGATCTGTACCGCGTGTCGCAGATGTCGCTCGAGGGACGTTGCCCCGAGCTGCTGATGAACCTGCTCGAAGTGCGCGGCATCGGGCTGCTCGATATCAAGGCGATCTTCGGCGAGACCGCTGTGCGCCGCAAGATGCGGCTCAAGCTGATCGTCCACCTGGTGCGCAAGGAGACGATGGAGCGCGATTTCGAGCGACTGCCGTACGAGCCGCTGTATGAGGATATCCTCGACGTGCCTGTGCGCAAGGCGGTGATCGCGGTGGACGCCGGCCGCAACCTGGCGGTGCTGGTCGAGGCCGCCGTGCGCAACACGATTCTGCAATTGCGCGGCATCGACACCTACCAGGAATTCATCGCCCGGCACCAGAAAGCGATGTCCAGCGGCGAGCCGCCCACCTGAAGCTCGGCGTTCAGCCTTGCTTGGTCCGGTAGACGCAGTCTTTCTTGGTACACACCGCGTACAGCGCCAGCGCGTGGTCCTGCAGATCGAATCCGCGGGCCTGGGCGACGGCCTTTTGCCGCTTCTCGATTTCGGCATCGAAAAATTCCTCGACCCGGCCGCAGTCCATGCAGACCAGGTGATCATGGTGCTTGCCCTCGTTCAACTCGAAAACGGCCTTGCCGGTCTCGAAGTGGTTGCGCGACAGGATGCCGGCCTGCTCGAACTGCATCAAGACCCGGTAGACCGTCGCCAGCCCGACATCGGCACCCTCGGCCAACAACATCTTGAACACATCCTCGGCCGTCATGTGCCTCAGCTCGCTGCGCTGAAATACTTCGAGAATCTTGATGCGCGGCAGCGTGGCCTTCAGCCCGCTGCTTTTCAGTTCATCGGCGTGGTTGGTCATGTCTGCTCACCCAGGACGCAGTCGTGGCGATCGCGCCGGATGGCGGCGAACCCCTCGCCCGCTAGAATCGATCAATGATAGTGCGACACGTGGTGTCGCTTTCCCTAGCTACGGGGTTATGTAGCACTGGAGAAGTCGGGGGGACCCCCCGCACGGGAGCGAAAGCTTCCTGAGTTGTGGCAGGCCAAATGGCCTGTCGGAGAGTGATACCCATGTTGTCTGTGGGTA
>JBDTQC010000078.1:0-10358 GCA_039932405.1 Ideonella sp. | reverse complement strand
GATGCTGGCGAACTTGCCACCACTCTCCCGGTTCCAGGTCCAGACCTTCGGCGGCGTATAGCCCGGCGATTCATTCATGCGCAACTCCAGCGTGCAAGCGATGAGCGCAGTCCCCCACAGCGACTGCACGATCGAACGACTTTACGGCAATCACCCGGTTGCCGCGCAGTCCTGAGTTCAAGGCCCCGCACAGCGTCGAACACTGGACTAGCGGGTCAACCGAGCCGGTTGGCGTGCGGCGAGCGCGTCGCGCAACAGCGCCGTTGTCTCGCTTCGCCATGCCGGGTTGTCCAGGTACTCGGCCTCCAGCGCAACCCGCCAGGCCGACTCGGCCAATCCGGCGTCGAGCAAGGTTCGGCCCAGATTGATCCAGGCTGCTGCACTGTCGTGAAGCCGCGCGGCGCTCTCGAAACTGTCGGCGGCCAGCACCTTGTTGCCGGCAGCGAATGCGGTATTGCCAAGCCCCACCATCAAGGCCAGATTGCCCGGCCAACGAGCCAGCGCGCTGGCGTAGACGGCTTGACCAAGGGCTGCGGGTGCAACTCGCTCAAAGCCGACGCAGGCATCGACCATGGCCTGCTGTTGCGCACCATTCGGCCATTGGCCCGGTGGCGTGACGACAAAGCCCCAACTGCCGGCCCTGACCCACGACAGCTCGAATGCCAGCAGCGGCAGCATCTCGCGCGGGTTGACTCCGGAGCGCAGGATCAACTCCTGGCGCGGCAGCGAATAACCGACCACCACCGCGTAGTGCCATACCGGCAGCACATCGAGCCCCAGGTTCTGCAGCACGACAACTGGATGGCCGGCCGCGACTTCACGCATGATCGCTTCCAGACTGCCGGGAATTCGCGTCGGCACGACCAAGGCGCGGCGCGCACCGGTGATCATCTCGATCTGCAGGCTGCCCTGCCGGGCTGGCGTGAAAACCCGTTGGGCCAGCACCACAGGATCGGAGGGCACGCCAATCGCACCAAGCACGGCCGCGAGCGCGGCGGGGCCGCAGTCGTACGCGGTCTGCGGAAAGAACGGTGTTTCGTCCAGCTCGACTTCTGGTGGCAGGCCAGCGGGTCGGTGCTCGCGCAGCTGCGTGGTTTGTGTAGCGCAGCCACCGACCAACAGGGTCGCCGCCCCAAGCGTCGCTCGCGGTCCGATCGCAGCGATCAAGCGCGATCCCAGCAGACACCTCGCGGCACGCGCCATGACGATTCGGCGAGCAGGAGAAACAGGTGTCATGCGTTTGTTCATGCGGTGCAAAGCAAAAACAGACATGATGCCATTCGTGTCGACGCTTGCAGTCCGGGCGTCGATTCCATTTGCCGATAATTGCAGTACACGGGGCCAGCTGTGGCCTTGAGAGAATCCACGCCCATGCGACTGCTGATCGTTGAAGACGATGTCCTGCTCGGCGAGGCCTTGGCCATCGGCCTGCGCCAGCTCAAGCACGCTGCCGACTGGGTCGCCGACGGCGCGCAGGCCGACGCGGCACTGGCCGGCGCGGCCATCGACGCCGTGGTCCTCGATCTCGGCCTGCCGCACGGCGACGGCATGCTGTGGCTCAAGCGCTGGCGCGCCCGTGGCGTCAAGCTGCCGGTGTTGATCCTGACGGCGCGCGACGGCGTCGAGCAGCGCATCGAGGGCCTGGATGCGGGCGCCGACGACTATCTGGTCAAACCGATCACCATCAACGAGCTCGCCGCCCGGCTTCGGGCATTGGCCCGCCGCGCGGCCGGCCAGGTCGAGGCCTCGTGGAAACACGGTGCACTGGAGTTCGATCCCGCCAGCAAGCTGGTGTGGTGGAAAGGCGTTCAGGTGGACCTGACGGGGCGCGAACTGGCACTGCTCGAAGCCTTGCTCAGCCAGCCCCGGCGCGTCTTGTCGAAGGCTCTGCTGCTGGAAAAGGTCTACGACTGGAGCAGCGCCGAACCGGAAAGCAACGCGCTGGAAGTGCACATCCACTACCTGCGCCGCAAGATCGATCCGAAGATCGTGCGCACGGTGCGCGGCGTTGGTTATGCAATCGGCTCGTGCGAGGCGGTCGAGTGAGTCTGCAGCGCCGCCTGCTGCTGTATCTGCTGATCTGCGCGCCGCTCGTCTGGGCGGTTGCGTTGTACGCATCCGTCGGCCGTGCGCGCCATGAGGTCAACGAACTATTCGATGCTGAACTGATCCGGCTGGCGCGCCAGATCCAGGCAACCCTGAGTCCCGGCTTTCCGAGCATCGACCAATCATTGCCAACGACGCCGCGCCCAGGCAGCTTGAGCGACAAGGATGACGCCGATGTCCGGGATCTCGCCGTCGCCGTCTGGGATCGAGGCGGTCGGTTGGTGCTGTTCGACCGCGAGGGCATTCAGTTGCCCTACCTGCCCGAGCGTCGTGGATTCGTGGATGAGAACGTCGACGGCAGCCCGTGGCGGGCGTTCTATCTGCAGTCGGCGGACGGCCGCTGGTTGGTGGCCTCCGGTCAGCGCAACTTCGAACGCGATGAACTGGTCTATGGGCTGACGGTCTCGCAGATCGTGCCATGGCTGCTGGTCTTGCCGATCTTGCTGGCGGTCATGACCTGGGCGGTGCGCCGCGCACTGGCGCCGATGGCCGCACTGGCCGAGGATCTCAGCAAGCGCCCCGCTGGCGACCTGCAACCCCTTGCGCAAACGCTCGCACCGGTCGAACTGCGGCCGCTGTTGGGCGCAATGAATGGTCTGTTCGAGCGGATCACACAGATGCTGGTGCGCGAGCGCCGCTTCACCGCCGACGCCGCACATGAGCTGCGCACGCCGCTGGCGGTGCTCCAGGCGCAGTGGGATGTTCTGCAGCGAACCACCGATCCGGGCGAACGCGCCACCGCCGAGGCCAACATGAGCCGAGGTCTCGATCGGATGGGCCGACTGGTCACGCAGATGCTGGCGCTGGCGCGCGTCGAGTCGGGAACGACGCCCGCCTATGAGCAGGTGTCATGGACTGCGATCGTCGAACAGGCCATGAGCGACTGTCTCGCGCTGGCGGAACGCCGCGATATCGAACTGGCATGTGATTGGCCGCCCGCCGGCGTGCCGCCGATGCCGCTGCTCGGCAACGACAATCTGCTGACAGTACTACTGCGCAACCTGCTCGACAACGCGGTCCGTTATGCGCCGATCGGCAGCACCGTGACGTTGCGCATTTCGAAAGACACCATCGAGGTGGAGAACGACGGATCGCCGCTTTCGGAGCAGCAGCTGACGCGCTTGGGCGAGCGCTTCTATCGTCCCGACGGGCAGCGCGAAGGCGGCAGCGGGCTCGGCGTTTCGATCGTCCGGCGCATTGCCGAACTGCATGGCCTGGTATTGATCTACGGCACGCGGGCCGATGGAGCAGGTGTCAAGGCACTGCTTCGGTTCGGGTGATTGCCTTGCAGCGCCCGAACAGCGAGCGGGTCAGCCCGCGACAAGCGTGTCCGGCAACGCCTCGGGTTGACGATTGATCTGGTAACCCATCCACAGACTCTGGGCGATGCGCTCGGCCGCTGTACAAGCCTGCACCCCCATCGCCTGATTGGATTGGGTCGCAGCGGTCTCGCGGAACAGGGCCAGCCAACGCCGGAACAGCTCGGCAGTCAAACCGGGCAGCACGGCATGCTTGGGCATCGGTGCCCCGCTGAAGCGCCCGGTGCGACGCAGGATGGACGACCAGAAATCGACCAGCTTCGCCAGGTGACGATCCCAGTCGTCGATGTGCAGGTCGAAAATCGGACCCAGCATCTCGTCCTTGCGCACCCGCGCGTAGAACGCATGAACCAGACACGCAATTTCTTCCTCGGTGCACAGCTCACTGGTAATCAACTTGGTTCTCCCTGCAGCCTGACCATGGCGCCGCCTGATTAGGTGTATTTTCAATACAGCTATTGTATCGGCAAGACGATCTGCCAGCCAGGCTGAGCGTTTGTCTCAAGCTGGTGCATCTGCGACCGATAAGTCCGCATGACTAGGCGCTTCTCTGCGATGGCTGGCCTGCGCGCAGGCTGGGTGGTCGCTTTCGTGCTGCTCCTGATGCTGACCAGGGCACAGGGAGCCGAACGCAAGGAAGTATTCGTGCTGCATTCCTACAGCCAGGAATACGACTGGACCAAGCGCCAGCACGAAGGTTTCGTTGCCGAACTCGCGCGCGACCCGAACACCAGTTACAGCGTGCGCGCCGAGTACCTGGACACCAAGCGCGTCAGCCTCGACGCCGGGTTCTCACGCATGATGGCCGAGCACCTGGCCGCCAAGTACCGTGGCTATACGCCGGCGGTCGTCTACGTGACCGACGACAACGCGCTGGTGTTTGCGCTTGAACACCTGCGGCGCATCTTTCCGACAGCACCGATCATCTTCTCGGGTGTCAACGACCTCGGCATCGGAACGCGCATTGATCCGGCAGTGGTGACTGGTGTCTTCGAACGCAAGGAGATCGCACCGAACCTCGAGCTCGTGCGCCTGATCGGGCGCAACGCGAGCGATGCACGCGACATCGTGGTAGTCGGCGACGCATCCGAAACCTACCGCGCGATCGAGCAGGAGATCCGCGTGGAACTGGCCCGTCACCCCGGTATCCATGCCCGTTTTGTCGCCGACCGCAGCCTGGGCGGCGTGCTGCAAAAGCTGCAATCGGGCCAGGAGCGGTTCATCGTGCTGACGACGCTGGGCAACCTGGTCGATCGTCATGGTGCGCCGCTGTTGCCGGACGACAGCATCGCTGCGATTGCAGCGCTCGGCGGCCACACGATCTTCAGCATGGAAGACGGTTACCTCGTGAAGGGTGTACTTGGCGGCTACGTCACCAGCGGCATCGCACAGGGTCAGGCCGCGGCACGGCTGGTGTCGCGCTACTTTGCCGGCACGCCGATTGCAGCCATCAAACCCGTCGAGAGCCCCAACGAGTACCTGGTCGACGCGGTCGAGCTGCAACGGGCGGGCCTGACGCTACCGGCGACGATCGCAGCTCGGGCGACGATCCTGAACCCGCTGCCCGGCGTCTACGAACAGTATCAACGCGAGATTCTCATCACGCTGTACGCGCTGGGCGCATTGCTGCTGCTGTCGCTGACGGCTTCGTTGGCGATCGTCATGCGCAAGAACCGGCAGATCGGCGCGAACGCCGGCGCTTTGCGACAGCAGGCTGTGCAGATGTCCGAGGTGCAGGACAGCCTGGTGCGCGCCCAGCGCATTGCAGCACTCGGCAACTGGGACTGGCACATCGCCGACGACAGAATCTTCCGGTCTGACGAGACCTGTCGCATCCTCGGCCTCGACATCGGCGGCGCCACGATCGGCTATCTGGCTTTCCTCGATCATGTACACGCCGAGGACCGCGCCGCCGTGCACGATGCCGTCGTCCGCGCCCGGACCACCGGCGAGCCCTGCGACATCACGCACCGCATCGTGCAGCCGTCGGGCGAGGTGCGCGTGGTTCGCGAGAACGCCGAGGTGCTGCGCGACAGCACCGGCACCGCGGTGCGGATGATCGGAACGATCATGGATGTGACCGCGCGCGAGCGCGCCGTCCGCGCGCTGCACGACAGCGAGGAGAAGCTGCGCAAGGTCATAGAGAGCTTGCCGGTGGTGCTGTGGATGATTGATCGCGAAGGCCGCTTCCTGCTGTCTGAAGGCAACGGCCTCGCCGCCATGGGCCTCCAGCCTGGTGAAGTAGTCGGCCGCTCGTTGTTCGATGTGTACAGCGAGTGTCACGAGATCGTTGACGACACACACCGCGTGCTCGAGGGCCAGACATTCGCCTGCACACGACAGATCGGCGAGCTGGCTTTCGAGCTGCGCTACTCGCCGATGCGCGACGAGTCTGGCGAAGTCAAGGGTGCGATCGGGGTAGCGATCGACGTCACCGAGCGCAAGCAATCCGAGGATCGACTGGCCTTCCTGGCCAACTACGACCCAGTGACGGGCCTGGCCAACCGGTTCTTGTTCATGAACCGGCTGACACATGCGATGCAGTCGGCCGCGCGCCAGCAAACCAAGGTGGCCTTGCTGTTCGTCGACCTCGACAACTTCAAGAACGTGAACGATTCGCTCGGCCACGCCGCCGGCGACCACCTGCTCAAGGAGGTGGCGGCGCGCCTCGGCGCGGCGGTGCGCTCGACCGATACCGTCAGCCGCCTCGGCGGCGACGAATTCACGCTCGTGCTGGAGGGCCTGGCCAACGCCGACGAAGCGGTGCGGGTTGCCAGCCAGCTGCTCGAGCAGGCGACACGCCCGTACCTCCTCGGATCACGCGAGGTCCACGTGACCTGCAGTGTCGGCATCGCCATTTATCCGCACGATGGCGAAGACGTCGACACCTTGCTGAAGAATGCCGACGCTGCGATGTACCGCGCCAAGGAAAACGGTCGCAATCGACTCGAGTTTTTTACCAAGGAAATCAACGCCCGCGCTCACGAACGGCTTGAACTGGTCAACGAGCTGCGTGGCGCGCTGGCGCGCAACGAATTCTCATTGCACTACCAGCCCAAGATCGACCTGATCGACTCTTCAGTGGTCGGCTTCGAGGCGCTGCTGCGCTGGCGCAACGCGCGGCTGGGTCAGATTTCACCGGCCCGCTTCATCCCCGTGCTGGAAGAGATCGGGCTGATTGTCGAAGTCGGCGAATGGGTGCTGCGCGAGGCGTGCCGCTGGGCCGCTTCGATCACGCTTCAAGGTGGGGGCTGCGCACCCGCCATCGCCGTCAACCTGTCGGCGCGTCAGTTCCGCCATGCCCAGCTCGACAAGGTGGTGCAAAGCGCGCTAACCGCCAGCGGCCTGTCGGCCAGCCGGCTGGAGATGGAAATCACCGAATCCAGCCTGATGGACGTCGAAGCCAACCTGGCGACGATGCACAGGATGAAGGTGCTGGGCGTGGCGTTGTCGATCGACGACTTCGGCACCGGCTATTCGTCGCTGTCGTACCTGAAGCGCTTCCCGGTCGACCGCCTCAAGATCGACGCATCATTCGTGCGCGACGTCGCGGTGGACGCCGACGATGCGGCCATCGTCATCGCCATCATCGGCCTCGCGCATCACCTGCATTTGCGGGTCGTCGCCGAGGGCGTCGAGACGCAGGAGCAACTCGACTTTCTGCGTCGTCACGGATGCGACGAGGTGCAAGGCTACCTGCTGGCACGGCCGATGCCGGGCGCGCAAGCGCTGGGGTGGCTCAGCCGGCAGCCGTTGCCGGCGGGCGCGGCCGACGTTGCTGCTGCCGCGTAGACGAGGCGGGCTAACCGCCTTGCGTCGTTACCAATTTGTTTTCTGCACAGTCAAACCCGATACAGCGCTCGCTACAAGCCGTCATGCGGCGCGCGATCGCGGCGGGTGCTGCGGTCCACGAAAGCCACCACGGCGGCTTCGACGGTCGAAACCTTGCCGTCATGGCGCACTGCCACGCTGTCGGCCGGATAGAAGTGCGATGCGCCCGTCACCTGCCAGGCTTCGCAGCCGACCTTGGTGGCTTCGAAGTGCTGACGCATTGGTCCGACCTGGGCCGCGATGTAGTCCAGATCGTTCTCGCCATGGACCAGCAATGCCGGTGGCAGGCCTTGCCCCCCGACCACCAGTCGCAGGAGTTCGGCGTTGCCCATGTAGCCGGACAAGGAAACCACCGCTGCGGCTGCCAGGCGTTCGCCATAACAGGCATTGAGGGCAATCCGGGCGCCGGCAGAGAAGCCGCCGACCACGATCCGTTCGGGGTCGATCCCCAGGTTTTGTGCCTTCGACTGCACAAAACCGAAGGCCTTTGCCATATCGTCTGTCGCAGCCTCGATACCAGCCCAGATCATTGGCGCGTCTGCTGCCGGCAGACCCAGCAAACTGCGCACATGCGCCACCCGCGACATGGGAATGTCGTGCGGGTCGGCGATCACCGGTGTGCTGCCTGGATCGGGATCCTCCTGCACCAGGCGGTAGTCGATTGAAAATGCCACATAGCCGCGGCGCGCGAACATGCGGCAATAGTCCGAGACCGGCGTGTTGCGTTGGCCGTCCTGTTCGAACTCATCGGCCCACTTGTCGCCCCGGTGGAATGCACCGCCGAAGGCCATGATCAACGCCGGCCGCGACCTGTCTCCGCGTTCGACCGCCGGTTCGTAGATGTCGAGCTTCAGCGCCCGTTCGCGCGGCGTGCTGCCGACCTGAATGCGCCCGCTGCCATAGACGATGTCGCGGCTGACTCGAATGTCTTCGGCCATGGTCGGCTCCGTCATCGTCGGCTCCCTATTGGGCTGTCAGCCCGGCCTTGCGAGCGACGTCGGCCCACTGCCCCACTTCTCGACGGGACTGCTCGGTCCATTGAGCGGCGCTGAGCGGTGGCTCGATCGGTACCGAGCCACCATTGACGATGCGCTCGCGGATCTCGGGTCTCGCCAGCGCCTTCACGAACGCGGCATTGAGCCGGTTCACGACCGCTGGCGGTGTGGCCGCAGGCGCGAAGACCGCGTGCCATCCCACGCCGTCGAATGGAATGCCAGCCTCCGCCAGGGTCGGCTTTTCGGGCAATGCCGGCAGCCGCTTCGGCCCGGAGACGGCCAGTGCCTTGAGCCGGCCCTGCTTGACCAACGGGGTCATCGATACGGCATCGAGCAGCCCGATGGTGACCTCGCCAGACAGGATTTCCGGCAAAGCCTGCGTGCCACCCTTGTAGGGAATGTGGGTCATCTGGATATGGCCGAGCTGGTTGATGCTCTCGCCCACCAGGTGCGAAGGAGTCGCCATCCCGAAAGAAGCGAAGTTGACCTTGCTGCCGGGCTTGCGCGCAAGAGCCAGCAGATCGTCCATGCTGTTCAGCGGGCTGTCGGGGCGGGTCAGCACCAGCAGCGGCACGATGGCAATCTGCGCCACGCCGACGAAGTCCCGCGCCACGTCGTAGCCGGGGGTCTTCATCAGCGACGGCGCGATCACGAAGCCGCCGGCGGTCAACAACAGGGTGTGGCCGTCAGGCGTGGCGCGAGCGACCTCTGCCGCCCCCAGCGCGCCACCAGCGCCAGGCCGGTTCTCGACCACGACCGGTTGCCCGAGATCGTCGCGCAGCAATGGCGCCAGCACGCGCGCCATGACATCCGTGCCACCACCTGGCGGATAGGGCACGATGAGGCGCACAACACGCGAGGGGAAGGTCTGCGCGCTGGCCGATAAAGCCAAACCGCACAGCACGCCGGCGATCAATCGGGACAAACCAGACATGAGGCACTCCAGTGAAGACTCGGGTTGAATTCTGTCCAGCAATTTCATAATCGTCTACGATGATCTTTCTATAATTCCATAAGCGAATTTGTATGTCTCCCGCCTGGTACCGACGACTGCGCCTGCGACAGCTGGAGCTGCTGCTCGAGCTGTCGCGACAACCCAGCCTGACGGCGGCAGCGCAGGCCCTGCACATGACTCAGCCTGCTGTATCGCAGCAGCTCGCAGACATCGAATCCGCTCTCGGCATGCCCTTGTTCGAACGAGGTCGCGGTTTGCGCCCCACGCTCGGCGGCCAGGCGATGCTGCGTTATGCCGAGCAGGTGCTGGCCGGTGCACGGCGAGTTGGCGAGGAGGTGCAGGCAATTCGGGCCGGCACGGCTGGCGTGGTACGCATCGGCATCATGTTGGTGGCGGCAACGGTGTTGGTGCCACGTACCATGAGCCGGTTGCAGCTGCAGGCCGACGGCAGCCGCCTTCGGATCGTGCTGGTCGAAGACATCATGCAGGGCTTGTGGCCGCGCCTCGAGCGCGGTGAGATCGACATCGTGGTCGGCAGGCTCGATGCCCGGGTTCTCAGCAGCGAGTTGCCATTCGAAGAGTTGTACGCCGACCCGCATTGCGTCGTCTGCGGGCCGCGCCATGCGTTGGCTGCCAAACGTAAACCGGCATGGTCCGATGTCACCAGATTTCCGTGGGTATTGCCACCGGAGCAGACCGCGCTGCGCGCTGCGGTCAATACCAGCTTCCACACACTGGGTCTGCCAGCCCCCAGATCGCAGATCGACTCAGGCTCGTTGGCCGCCACCCAGTCGATCCTGCAACTGAACGAATGCCTGGCGCTGATGTCTCGCACTGCCGCAACACACTATCAGGCCCTTGGGCTGCTCAAGGCGCTGCCACTGAACCTGTCGACGGATGTCGGCCCGGTCGGCATGGCATGGTTCGACGCCAAACCAGGCGCGGCAGTAGCTCGTGTCCTGGCCGCGCTGCGTGCCGAGGGGCGAATGCTCGCGGCATAGGCTGCAGAACGATCGCGGCTTCGCCGTTTGCATGGCGGACTATCTGAATGCAGAGATCGTATTCGCCGCAGGTGCGCCTCACGCACCTGCCTTGTCGTACTGTTGGAGCGCGAACCCGCAGGGTGTCGCTGATGATCGCGGTGCCCAGGCG
>JBDTQC010000077.1:0-10408 GCA_039932405.1 Ideonella sp. | reverse complement strand
GCCTTTGAAAGTGATCGATTCTTTCTAAAATCTTGACTGCCACAGACGGCTCATTGGCATGCTTTCCCGCCTTTGGCTTTCCGAACGGTGGGGGCGAAGTTTATGCGTTTTATGCGCAATTGCGAGCAAATGTGAGCAAAAACCTGTTTCGCACCGAAATTCGTCAGCGTACAGCCTTGGCCCAATTGGCCAAGCGGGATTCATCGACAATCCCCAGGTGCTTGTCGGCCACCTGCCCGGCACTGTCGAAAATGACCGTATAGGGCAACTGACCACCGGTATTGCCAAGATCGCGACTCAAAGTGACGCCGTCCAGCCCGGCCAGCGCGATCGGAAAGCCAACCGACAGGCGCTTCAGGTAGTCGCGCACCGGCCCAGCCTGATCGACCGCCAAGCCTATCACCGGCCAGCCGCGCTCGCGATGAAAGCGGTCCAGCAACGGCATTTCCTTCAGACAAGGCGGGCACCAGGTGGCCCAGAAATTCAGCAGCAATGGCTTGCCGCGCCAGTGAGATGCTTGTAATTTGCCACCATCCGGCTGGTCGAATGTCATCCCCCAGAATGCTTCGGTCGATGGCTGGGCCGAGCCGCCGGCCAGCTGGTGCCAGGCTAAGCTTGCGCCGGCGCCGGCCGCTACTGAAGCCAGGCCGATCGCCATCCAGTGGCGGCGGGCCAATCCACGGACGCTTGGATCGCCGCTCATCGAGTCGGCTGATCGAGCAGTTTGCGCAGCGCGTCCAGATCGCCGCGTGGGCTGCGTCCCTGCGCGTCGGGCCGCAGCGCGCCGCGCAGGTCGTCATGGTCGAGGATGCTGAGGTGCACGGTCACCGCCTCGGACAAGGCCGGGCACGCGCTGACAACACTGAGCACATCGATCGGTTCCTTGCGCGATCCGGTCATGCTGCCAACTTCGTAGGCCACTCCCTTGTCGATCAGCGCCAGTTCGGCGGCCTTGGAATCGTCGCAGAACAATTGCAGGTGCACATCGTTGAGCCGCGTCGCCGTGCCGCGCCATACCGCACCGGTCAGATGGGGCCTGAATTCTGCGAGACGCTGCATCCAGATCATGGCGACTTCGCGCAAGGCCTGCAGTTCGAGGGGCTGGGTTTCAGCGCAGAACAGGTCGATGTAGCTGCGCACTTCATCCTCGATCT
This sequence comes from Ideonella sp., assembly GCA_039932405.1. Taxonomy (GTDB): domain Bacteria; phylum Pseudomonadota; class Gammaproteobacteria; order Burkholderiales; family Burkholderiaceae_C; genus Ideonella_A. The sequence goes on along the minus strand of JBDTQC010000077.1, from coordinate 9,254 downwards.
GGTCATTGCCTGGCAGATCAGCGCGGCGTGCCCCGGCGCGCCCCTGGTCGCGCGCTGCTCTGCGTTTCGCAGGGCCGTATTCCATGCCCTCCTCGACCACCAGTCGGGCGGCGGCGCTGGCGATTTCCGCTGACATTCTCGAAGCCATCCGGTGATTGTAGAAAGGCGGATCGCGATCAAGGCAATTCGACGCCACCCATGCGCGCCGTGATGGTTGCTGCACGCCCGCTGACATAAGCCGAGTTCGGTCGCTTTTCAAAGCGTTTGGGTGCCGGCAGCATGACGGCCAGTCGCGCCGCCTGGTTGGCACTCAGCTTGTTGGCGCTGATGCCGAAATAGTGCCGAGATGCAGCTTCGGCGCCGAACAAGCCCTCGCCCCATTCGACGTTGTTCAGATAGATCTCCAGGATTCGCTGCTTGCCGAGCAAGGTCTCGAGCATGAAAGTGATTGCGAACTCCTGTGCCTTGCGCGGGATGCTGCGCTCGGGCCCGAGAAACAGATTTTTCGCGAGCTGCTGGGTAATCGTCGAGCCGCCGACGATTTTCGGTGCCACCCGTTTCGGCGGGGTCGGTGGCGCGGCGTTCGGCCTGGCGTTCGAGGCGGCGCGCTTTTCCAATTGTTCGTTGAGCTTGGCCGCACGTGCCTCGGCGATCTGGTTGCGCTCCCAGGCGTGTTCCAGTGCATCCCATTCGACGCCGCTGTGTTCGGCAAAGCCGGCGTCTTCGCTGGCAATCACCGCACGTTTGAGTTGCGCAGAGATCTGCTCCGTGTCGACCCACTGTTGGCGCCAGGCAATGTCGTGCTTCTGGACCAGGAGCCGCCAGGCCTCGGAGCGTTGGAAAGTCGTCGACTGCGGGTCGACCACAGCCATCATGGCAACCCGGCAGACGAAATACACCTGCAGGCCCAGAGCGGCAATCAACAGCAGCACGAAGAGCCGCCAGAGGCTGCCCCAGACGCTCGCTGCGGCGCGCTTCATCGGCTGCTGACCCGCAGGCGCAGTGCCGCCAAGACATCGGCCGTGGCCGGACGTACGCCGCGCCAGAGGGTGAATGCTTCTGCCGCCTGCTCGACCAGCATGCCGAGCCCGTCGCGCCCGACCGCTCCGTGCTCGCTGGCCCATTGCACGAAGCCCTGCGCAGCGGCGCCGTACATCATGTCGATCGCCAGCGTGCCGGGTCGCAGTACCTTGCCTGGCAGAGGCACGCCGCTCGATTGCAGGCTGCTGGTGCTGCCATTGATGACCAGATCGAAGCCGCTCCCCGGTTCGTCGAGGCCGCCGGCCTGCAGGTCGACTTCGCATTCGGTTGCCAAGGCCTGGTGGCGCTCCACCAGCTCGCGTGCCTTCGCAGGTGTCCGGTTGACGACCCGGATCAGCGCCGGCCGGGCTCGCAACAGCGAACCCAGGGCACCCGATGCGCCGCCGCCGGCGCCCAACAGCAGCACGCGGCGCCCGCGAAGGTCGACACCGGCGTTGTGTTCGATGTCGCGAACCAGTCCGATGCCGTCGGTGTTGTCGGCGAACCAGCCTTGTGCGTCGAAGCGCAGCGTATTGGCGGCGCCTGCCAGGACGGCACGCTCGCTGCGCCGGGTGGCCAGATCGTGGGCCTGGAACTTGAACGGCACAGTCACGTTGCAGCCGCGGGCCGGGCCCTGCGGGCTGTCGTCTCCGCAGCCGGATCGGGAAAACTCGAGCGCGGTCGCAGCGAAGGCATCCAGCGGGCAGAGCAATCTTCCGTAGTGCATCGCCTGGCCGGTAGCCTGTGCGAAAGCGGCATGGATGAACGGTGACTGGCTGTGTTCGACCGGATTGCCCAGGACCGCATAGCGATCGATGGCATGGTTTTGCAAAGGCGGGTCTGAGGGGGGGCGGTTCATGGACGGGCGCTGAGCGTCGTCTGCAGCGCTTCGTTGCGCGTGAAACGGAATCGGGACGTGATCACCAGCTCATCGGCCTCGCGGCGCATGGCGTCGGTGAAATCACCAAACGGCGACGCGGCGTTGACGATCGCGATCGCGTAGCGATCGAGGACCGGCGAACCCGACGATCGAATGATGCTGGTGTCAACCACCTTGCCACCGGCATCGACGGTGACATTCATCGTCAGATCGCCATACAACTTCTGGCCCTGATGGATCGGAAAGTTCCGGGTGCCGCGATCTTCGACCTTGCGGCGCAGGTGGTCGTAGTACTGCGCATAGGCTTTTTCCTTGGTCGCCGGGCTGATGTAGCGCCGGCGCGGCCGAATGTTGTCCTCGTTGACCCGTTTTTCAATCTCGGCCAGCAATTGCAACAATTGCTTGCGCCGCTCTTCGTCGGCCTGTTCCTGCGGCGATCCCGGCTCGCGGATCGGATCGGGCGCCGGCAGCGTGGCCAGTTCGCGCCGCACCACGGCGAGCAATTGCTCCTGCGCCTGCTGCAGCTTTTCGATCTTGACATGCGTTTCCTGATCGGAATCACCGACCTCGAGCAGGTTCGAGGCGGGCAGCGGCGAGCTGCTGCGGCCGCTCGCCGCATCACCGCCACCGGCCAGATTGGCCTGTGCGATCGCCTGCGCCTGGACCGGTGCTTCACCCGAACGCGAATTGACGAGGATGACTTCCATCGGCGCATCTTCGAGCAGCCGCTTGAAGCCCTGCGGATCGACAAAACGCACGCTGATGAGCGCGGCGTGGACGCCGATCGACAACAGGAAGGCAACCTGCATCGTCGTCAGTTTTTTCCACATGGTCACAAAGGTTTCACGGATCCTGAGCGGGTACTGCGGGCACACCAACTTCCGCCGTCTCGTCCGGATTTTCCCGGACTTCGATGGCCAGCTGCAACCCGCCGCTGGCTTCTTCAGTGCCTTCTTCGGAGCCATCGTCGAGGTCGTCGGCGAGCGTCTCCTCGACACCGGACCCGCTTGGTGCGTCGAGCCGGGCTACGACCTTGGCTTGCAGATCAAGCGTCAGCAAATCGTGGCTGGCCACGCGCACACGCACCAGCGCGCCGCGCGGCAGGCTCTCTGCGCCAAGCGCCCGAAATACCAGTGGCAGCGTCTCGGCCCGGACGAGGCCGTCCTTCATCACCGCAGCATCGAGTTCCTGGATGCCCTTCTGCTCGAGATGTCGAAGGGTCCAATATCGCTCGATTGCCGACTGGAATCCGTTGTACGCACTGTAGGCCGCGTCGAACGCCGAGATGATCGAAAACAGCGCGGCTTCGCGCGGCTTGAACGGTGCGGCCAGCGCGGCCGTGGTGCCGTGGCGCGCACAGGCGATGATCTGCCACTGGTTGACCAGGTCGACATAGCGGCGCAGCGGCGAGGTCGCCCACGTATATTGCGCAACCCCCATGCCGGCGTGTGGTGCAGGCTTGACGCCCATGCGCACCTTGATCCCGGGCGCCAGGCTGGCCTGGCTGCGGTAGATGCCGGGCACGCCGCAGTCGGCGATCCAGCGTCCCCAGGTGCTGTTGGCGAGGATCATCGCCTCGGCGACGATCAGGTCGAGCGGCGCGCCGCGCTGGCGGGTGCTGATCACGACCGTTTCGCTGCCGTCGGGCTCGTCACCGTGCAGATTCTCGAGGCGGAAGTTGTAGTCGGGCCGATTGAAGTTTTCCGGCTTGCCGCGAATCACTTCGCGTGCCGCTTTCAAATGACGGGCCAGCCGGAACGCAAAACGCAATTCATCGGCGAACGCATAGTTGGCGGGCGCCTCGCCAGTCAGACTCGCCTCGGTGACGATTGCATCGAGCTGATCGTGGCGCAGATTGGCAGCGATCATGATGCGATCGAGCCGAGTCTGCGAGGCTTTGATCTCGAGCGTTGCTTCGTCGATCGTCACATACAGCGAGACTGCCGGGCACTCGCGTCCCGCCAGCAGCGTATAGGCCTGCACCACCTCGTCAGGCAGCATCGTCAGTTTCTGCCCTGGCATGTAGACCGTCGACAGCCGCTCGCGCGCCAGCTTGTCCATCGGCGTATCGACTGAAAACGCAAGCGCTGGCGCAGCGATATGGATCCCGAGGGTCACCGAGCCGCTGCCCAGTCCCTGCACCGACAACGCATCGTCGATCTCGGTTGTGGCCGAATCATCGATCGAGAAGGCCTGCGCGGCCGACAGCGGCAGTTCTTCCTTGATCACCGGCACGGCCAGCGACGGGAAGCCGATCCCCTTCGGGAAGTTCTCGAACAGGAAGCGCTTCCAGTGGAATTGATACGGCGAGCTGATCGCACCCGCGGCTGTCAACAGATCCAACGGGGCCCGGTGCGACTGCCGGGCTGCTTCGACGACGGCCTTGTATTCGGGCGCATTCTTGTCGGGCCGGAACAGGATCTTGTAGAGCTGCTCGCGAATCGGTTGCGAGCACGTGCCGGCCGCCAGTTCAGCAGCCCAGGCGGCAATCTGCTCGGCCACCTGTTTCTTGCGCTCGATGCCAAGCAGCGCCGCCTTGACGATTTCTTCCGGGGCCTTCTTGAACATGCCCCTGCCGAGCCGGCGAAAATAATGCGGCGCCTCGAACAGGCAAAACAACATGGCAGCCTGGGTTGCGGTATCAGCCTTGTCGCTGAAATAGTCGCGCGCCAGTTCTGAAAAGCTGAATTCCTCGTCCGGCGCGAATTCCCAAGCCAGATCGAGTTCGATCTCGGCGGCCTTCTGCTGCGCGGTGGCGATCAGATCGGCCGGCTGTGGTTGTTCGAACTTCAACAACACGTTGGCCGACTTGACCTTGACGCGCTTGCCGGAATCAAGTTCGACCTGCACCGAAGAATCAGCTTCGGACATCACCCGGCCAGCGAAAAACTTGCCGGCGTCTTCAAACAATGCATACATGCGTCGATTGTTGCAGTTTCAGGCCAATGGCCTGAACCGGACGAGGCGTGCCGAATCGTGCTGCATCCCGATGGTGTCCTGTCGATGCAGTCTCATTCGATCCGACATAGAGCCGCCCCACTAGCGATTGGCCTGACAGCCGTGCGTCGAACTTCTATAGTCGGGCCGGACGCTCCAGGTCGCTGCATGGGCCGGTCGGGCAATCCACATTCGCCGGGTCAGACCGGTCGGGCAACCACAAACAGACGTGACAGGTGGGCAATGGTCAAGAAACTCAAGCAGATGGCGGGCAAGCCGGCTGGCGCCGGTGGAGTCTTCGACAGCGTGATGGCCGGTTCGGTACGCGAATCGGCGCAACAGATCTGGCTGGCTGGAATGGGTGCGTTCGCCAAGGCGCAGCAAGAAGGCAGCAAGGTCTTTGATGCGCTGGTCAAGGATGGGGTCAACCTGCAGCGCAAGACGCAGGCCGTTGCCGGAGAGAAGATCGGTGAGGTGACCAGCCGTGTCAGCAACATGGCCGGCGAGGTCGGCAGCAAGGCGGGCCAGCATTGGGACAAGCTCGAGTCGATCTTCGAAGAGCGGGTGGCCCGATCGATGGGCCGGCTGGGGGTTCCGACGGCCAGGGAAATGGCGGTTTTGCGAGAGCAGATCGATGCCTTGAGCCTGGAGGTCGCTCGCATGTCCAGGCTCGCGAAGACGGCGTCGAAGTCTTCTGCTACGAAAGGCGCGGCCGCAGCGAAGAAGACCGCGGCGCAGGCGCCGACCAAGGCGGCTGCTAAGCGCAGCGCGGCGAAAAAGAGCTCGTCGGTGTAGGCAGGCTGCAGGGCTGACGGGCTTGTTCCCGGGACGCTGCCGTTGCCGTTGTCAGGCGCCGAGATGGCCGGGAAACAGCCACAGCAGCGCAACCGTCATCGTCAGGTAGCGTGCGAACTTTCCGATTGCCATGTAGAGCAGGCATTGCCAGAATGGCAGGTCGAGCCATCCGGCCACTGCACACAGCGGATCGCCGACCACCGGCAGCCAGGACAGCAGGCAGGTCTTCGGTCCGAATCGTTTCAGCCAATCGAGTGCACGCAGGTGTGATGGCCCGTGGTGAAAGTGCTCGAATGCACGTTCAGCGCCGCGGCCCATCCACCAGCTGAGAGCCCCGCCTAGTGAGTTGCCCAAGGTGGCGACAGCGATCGCCGGCCAGAACATCGACGGATTCAGTTTGATCAAGCCAAAGACCGCCGGCTCGGACCCGAGCGGCAGCAAGGTCGCCGAGACGAACGAGACGATGAACAGCGTGCTGAGTCCGAATTCCGGAAGCGCAAGCACGGTCAACAGGGCAGCCAAGTGGGCTTCGAACCAGGCAGTCATGGGCGGCGATTATCAGCTGCGCATGACGAGCATGGTTCTTCGCACTCGATGCCGCGCGCTGCGTGCGAACCTGTCTTCAGAGCAGGCAGGATCGTCAGTGGGTGCCGCTATACTCCTGCCTCCTTTTTGAGCAGCCTGCACGTGTCGCGCAGGCCCGTCGCCACCTCATGGCTTTCTTGCGAATCGGCCCGATCGAGTTGGCCAACCGATTGTTCGTGGCACCGATGGCCGGTGTCACCGACAGGCCTTTCCGCCAGTTGTGCAAACGGCTCGGTGCGGGCTACGCGGTCAGCGAGATGGTGACCTCGCGCAAGGATCTGTGGCAGACCCTGAAGACCAGCCGACGCGCCAACCACGCTGGCGAAGTGGCGCCGATTGCGGTGCAGATCGCCGGCACCGAGCCGGCGATGATGGCCGAGGCGGCGCTCTACAACATCGATCGCGGCGCCCAGATCATCGACATCAACATGGGCTGCCCGGCCAAGAAGGTCTGCAACGTCTGGGCGGGATCGGCCTTGATGCAGGACGAAGTCCTGGCCCGGCGAATCATCGACGCCGTGGTGGAAGCCTGTGCACCGCGCGGCGTGCCGGTCACGCTGAAGATGCGAACCGGTTGGCGGCATGATCGGCGCAATGCGCTGTCGATGTCGCTGGCCGCTCAGGATGCGGGCATCTCGATGGTCGTGATCCACGGCCGGACCCGCGAGCAAGGCTACGCCGGCCATGCGGAACACGACACGGTGACGGCCGTCAAGGCGGCATTGCAGATTCCGGTGGTTGCCAATGGCGACATCGACAGCCCGCAGCAGGCCGCCGCGGTGCTGGCACGCACTGGAGCGGACGCCGTGATGATCGGCCGCGCCGCGCAGGGCCGACCATGGATCTTCCGCGAGATCGGCCATTTTCTGCGCACTGGCGAAACGCTTGCACCACCGAGCGTGTCGCAAGCCCGCGACTGGTTGCTCGAACACCTCGAGGATCACTATGGCCTGTACGGAGAATTTGCCGGTGTTCGCACGGCTCGCAAGCACATCGGCTGGGCGGTGCGTGGGCTGCCCGGGGGTCTGGCTTTTCGTGCCGAGATGAATCTGCTCGAAAGCAGTGCCGAGCAGATGCGTGCGTTGCAGACCTGGTGCGACTCGCTGTCGCGGCGCCACCTGCAATGGCCCGCAGCTGAGCCCGATAACCCGTTGCGCACCCTTGCTACCGAAACGGTCGCCGCGAACGATGCGGTGGCCCCTGCCCGAGCGTGCTTCGGATGAGCAAGAAGAACGATCTCGAGGATTGCATTCGCGACAACCTCGAGGCCTATTTCAAGGACCTCGACGGCGTCGAGCCGGCGGCGATGTACGACATGATGCTCAACGTGATCGAGAAACCGCTGCTGGATGTCGTGATGCAGCATGCCGACGGCAACCAGAGTCGCGCCGCCGAATGGCTGGGCATCAACCGCAACACGCTGCGCCGCAAACTGCTGGCCCACCAGTTGATCAAATGAATCACCGTGGCTGGGCCGCTCGTCGGCTGAACCGGCGTGGTCGCCGCACGCTTATCCTCGACTTTTCCGAGACCAATCGATGCAAGCCCTGATCTCCGTATCCGACAAGACTGGTGTGCTCGAACTGGCACGTGGCCTGCATGACCTGGGCATCGGTCTGCTGTCGACCGGCGGCACAGCCAGATTGCTGGCCGACAACGGGCTGCCGGTGGTCGAGGTGGCCGATTACACCGGCTTCCCCGAAATGCTCGATGGCCGCGTCAAGACGCTGCACCCGCGCATCCACGGCGGCCTGCTGGCGCGACGCGACATGCCGGCCCACATGGCGGCGCTGGCCGAACACCACATTGCGACGATCGATCTGCTGGTGGTCAACCTCTACCCCTTCGAGGCCACGGTCGCGAAGCCCGGTTGCACCCTCGACGAGGCGATCGAAAACATCGACATCGGCGGGCCGGCGATGGTCCGCTCGGCGGCCAAGAACTGGAAGGATGTGGCGGTGCTCACCGACGTCAGCCAGTATGCGGATGTGCTGAGCGAATTGCAGCGCTCGGGCACGCTTGCAGACGCGACCAAATTTGCGCTGTCGGTGGCGGCGTTCAATCGCGTTTCCAATTACGACGCCGCCATCAGTGACTACCTCTCCGCGCTGCAGCCCGACGGCAGCCGCAGCGAATTTCCGGCCCAGAGCAATGGCCGTTTCGTGAAGCTGCAGGACCTGCGTTACGGCGAAAACCCGCACCAGCACGCGGCGTTCTATCGAGACCTTCATCCGGCGCCCGGATCGTTGGTGACAGCCACCCAGTTGCAAGGCAAGGAGCTGTCCTACAACAACATCGCCGATGCCGATGCGGCCTGGGAGTGTGTCAAGAGCTTCGGGTTTGAAGCCGACGGGGCAGCCTGTGTGATCGTCAAGCACGCCAACCCTTGCGGCGTCGCAGTCGGTTCTGATGCTGCAGCTGCCTATTCGAAAGCCTTCGCGACCGATCCGACTTCTGCCTTCGGCGGCATCATCGCCTTCAACACCCGGGTCGATGCGGCCGCAGCCGAGCTCGTAGCCAGGCAGTTCGTCGAAGTGCTGATCGCCACGTCCTATACCGACGAGGCGCGTGCCGTCTTTGCTGCCAAGGCGAATATCCGGGTGCTGCAGATTTCGATCGATGCGGTGCAGCCGGACGGCGTTTCAGCCTGGGCACAAGGTCGCAATCTGCATGACGTGAAGCGAATCGGCTCCGGACTGTTGATCCAGTCGGCCGACAACCACCTACTGCGGCCCGATGACCTGAAGATCGTCACCGAATCGAAGCCAAACCCTGCCCAGATGGCCGACATGATGTTCGCCTGGAAAGTGGCGAAATATGTCAAGAGCAACGCCATCGTGTTCTGCGGTCAGGGACGCACGCTGGGGGTTGGCGCCGGGCAGATGAGTCGAGTCGACTCGGCGCGAATCGCTGCCATCAAGGCTGAAAATGCCGGACTGACGCTGGCGGGATCGGCGGTGGCGAGCGATGCCTTCTTCCCGTTCCGTGACGGACTCGACGTCGTGTGCGAGGCCGGCGCCACGGCCGTGATCCAGCC
>JBDTQC010000076.1:0-10459 GCA_039932405.1 Ideonella sp. | reverse complement strand
CAATCGGTTGAGCGCAATCGGTTGACAACAATCGGCGCCTATTCGAACAGCTTGTCGATCATCTGCTGGGTAATCAGGCAGATTCCCGCTTCGGTGCGGCGGAATCGGCTGGCATCGAGTGCCGGATCTTCGCCGACCACCAGGCCTTCGGGAATCACCACGCCGCGGTCGATCACGACCCGACTCAACCTGGCGTGGCGATTGACGGTGGCGTAGGGCAGGATCACTGCCTCGTCGATCTGCGCGAACGAGTGGGTGCGAACGCCGGTGAACAACAACGATCGCCGAAGCTCGGTTCCCGACACGATACAGCCGCCCGAGACCATCGAGCTGATCGCGTGGCCGCGACGACCCGCCTCGTCGTGCACGAATTTGGCAGGTGCGGTCAGTTCGGCATAGGTCCAGATCGGCCATTCGGTATCGTAGATATCGAGGGCCGGCGTGATCGCGGTCAGGTCGATGTTGGATTCCCAGTACGCATCGATGGTGCCGACATCGCGCCAGTACGATTCGGCTTCGTGCGCCGAACGGACGCACGAGTCTGCGAAACGGTGTGCGACCGCCTTGCCGTGGTCGACAATCCAGGGAATCAGGTCCTTGCCGAAATCGTGGTTCGACTCGGCATCGGCGGCGTCACGCCCCAGCAGTTCGAACAGATAGTCGGTGTTGAAGACATAAATGCCCATCGAGGCCAGTGCCATCGAGGGGTTGCCGGGAATGCAGGGCGGATCGGCCGGCTTCTCGAAAAAGCTCTTGATCGTGTCGTTGTCGTCGACATGCATCACGCCGAACCCGGTCGCTTCCATGCGGGGTACCTCGAGGCAGCCGACCGTGACATCCGCGCCGGACTCGACATGCTGCTGCAGCATCACTTCGTAGTCCATCTTGTAGACGTGATCGCCAGCCAGCACGACCATGTATTTGGGCGCGTAGCTCTCGACGATGTCGATGTTCTGATAGACGGCGTCGGCAGTGCCGCTGTACCAGCTGTCTTCGGAAACCCGCTGGCTGGCAGGCAGGATGTCGAAGCTTTCGTTGCGTTCGGCGCGCAAGAAACCCCAGCCGCGCGTCATGTGGCGGATCAGGCTGTGTGCCTTGTACTGGGTAGCGACGCCGATTCGGCGGATGCCCGAATTCAGCGCATTCGATAGCGCGAAGTCGATGATCCGGGTCTTGCCGCCAAAGAAGACGCCCGGCTTGGCACGGCGATCGGTCAGCTCCATCAAGCGGCTGCCACGCCCACCGGCCAGCACGAAGGCCATGGCGTCGCGAGCCAGCCGGCCGCTGCGTTTGTTAAGCATCATGAGGTCATCCTCGTTGGTGGTCGCGACGTCCACCCTGGGCGCGCAGCAGAACAAGCTTAAAGCAGGGTTCAGGGCCGCGGTGCTGCGGTGATCTCATGGAAAACCCCGCGTTGCGGCGATCGAACCCCAAGCCGCTCAGGAATTGACTGGCGAGGTTCCCGATGCGCTGCTCGCGGTCAGGCGCAACCGCCGGGCCAGCCAGCCCATCGACGGTCCTTGCAGCAGCAGCGAACTCAACACGACGACGAATGCAACGTCGAAGAACCGTTGCGCGCCTTTCACGCCGGCCAGCACCGGATAGGCGGCCAGCACGATCGGCACCGCTCCGCGCAGCCCGACCCAGGCGACGAACAGCTGCTCTCGCCAGCTGAAGCGCAACGGCGTGAGGCACAAGGCGACCGCCGCCGGCCGGGCGATCAGCATCAGGGCCGCAGCAACCCCCAGCGCCGGAAATCCGAGATGCAGCAATTCGTGCGGCGTGACGAGCAGGCCAAGAAGGAGGAACAGTCCGGCCTGCGCCAGCCAGGTATAGCCATTGAGGGCCGTCAAGGCCGGCTGTACAACGCCCCGCGCCTGATTGCCGACGACGAGGCCGAATACGTAGATGGCCATGAAGCCCGAGCCATCGAGCAGACCGACCAAGGCGAAAATGGTCAGGCCGGCGGTGGCGAGCAACAGTGCACTCAGACCGTCTTGATCCTTGCCGATCGGCAAGCGCAGCAGGCCGCGCGCGACCAGCGTCCCGAGGCCGAGTCCGATCAACAGGCCCCAGCCAACCTGCTTCGCCAACAACACGCCAATCGCCGCCGGTGCGCCTTCGGGCGCCTGGATCAGCGTGATCATCGCCAGCGTCAGAAACATCGCGATCGGATCGTTCAAGCCCGATTCGACCTCGATGGTGGCCGTCAGCCGCGGCTTCAGCTTGACGCCGCTTTGCGACAACTGTGCGAATACCGCTGCCGCGTCGGTCGACGCGATGACGGCACCGAGCAGCAGGCCATGCGTCCAGTCCAACTGCAGCACCAGTGATGCCGCGATACCCGCCACCGCAGCAGTCAGCGCGACCCCGATGGTGGCGAGCAGGCCGGCCGGAACAATGCCGATGCGAATGCTTTTGTGGGGCGTTCGCAGCCCGCCGTCGAGCAGGATGATCGCCAATGCGACGTTGCCGACCGCGGCCGCCAGTTGATAGTCGGCGAACGGCAGGCCGAGAGGTCCGTCCACGCCGGCCAGCATGCCGACAACCAGAAATACCAGCAGATGAGAGACGCCGATGCGCCGCGAATAGAGCCCGGCAATCAGTCCCAGTGCGACCAGCATGCCGCCCAGCATCATCAACAAATACAGCGTCTTCATTGGCTCACAAAGGTTTTTCGGGTGGGCATGTGCGCCATTCTGCGCGCTGGCGTCGCGATCCGGGTGCGGACCGGTGGACGCCTTCCTGTCCTACAAGCAGCTGTCCGGTGCGCCGACACGGACTTGGCTGACCGTTGGTTACCCTTCGCTCATCACGGTTTACTGGCGGTTCGCTTCGGCAACTGCTGATCCCGTGTCAACCATCGGTCCACTCGGCACGACATCATTGAGCGTCGTGCATTGTTTCTTCAGGAGATTGTCATGTTTGCACGAACCACCCTCGCCGCCCTCGTTACCGCCGTTGCCGCTTTGACTGTCCTGCCGGGCTGCGCGGTCACCCGCGGCCAGGAGAACGTCAAGGAATATGTCAGCGATACCGGCATCACCACAGCAATCAAGGCGAAGTTTGTCGAGAACAAGACGGTTGCTGCATCTTCAATCAGTGTCGAGACGCTCGATGGCACCGTCATGCTGACCGGCTTCGCGAAATCGAATGATGAAAAGCGCATGGCCGAGGATATTGCTCGCGCGGCGAAAGGCGTCAAAGCGGTGCGCAACAGCATCGTCGTGCGTCCAGGTTGAGCGTGCCACAACGGTGTGCCGCAATGGATTGGTAGGACTCGACCCACATCCTTGCGCGCTCATCGCCGATGGCTGGTGGCCGTTACTTCGGTCACCATCGAGTCATCCCCATCAAAGAGATTTCCGATGTCCTTCAAGCCGCATCCGGCCAGTCGCCAGCCAGAACCGTACCGACAGTTTGTCGGTGCGCAGACGGATGGCAAACTGGAGGGGTTCTCCGGCGAATTCTCTGGCGATGCCTCCACACCGTCCCGTTCCCAGGAGCAGATCAAGCCCAGGCTGCGTTGCTTCCTGGTTGAAGACAGTCCGGTAATCCGCCAGAACCTGATCTCCACACTCGAAGAGATGCTGCCGGTCGAAGTGATCGCGACAGCCGAGGAGGAGTGCGAAGCGGTTCAGTGGATGCGAAGATGCGACCGCGGGTGCGATCTGATGATCATCGACATCGTGCTGCGAACCGGCACTGGACTGGAAGTCCTGCGTCAGGCGCGCCAATTGCAGCCGAATGCCACGTTGGTGGTGTTGTCGAACTACGCCACCCGTGACATCCGCCAGCGTTGCCTGGGCCTGGGCGCTGACCGAATCTTCGACAAGTCGGCCGAGGTGGAAGAACTGCTTGCCTACGGTGAGCAGCTGGCCCGCGAAAAGTTGAACTGAGCGGCCGGACGGCCGGACGGCTAGGGCGACATTACTGAATGAGGCCGTTTTTCATCGCGTAATACGTCAAGTCGCTGTTCGAAGACAGCCGCATTTTTTCCATTACGCGCGTGCGATAGGTACTCACCGTCTTGACCGACAGCGCCATGCTGTCAGCCATCTGACCGATCGCCTCGCCCTTGGCCAAGCGCAAAAACACCTGGAATTCACGTTCGGACAGCAACTCGTGAGGCAGCTTGTCGATATCGCCCGACAAGCCGTCGGCGAGCATTTCGGCAACTGCCGGGGTGATGTATTTGCGGCCGCGGAACACGGTGCGAATCGCCTTGACGATTTCTTCCGGGTCGCATTCCTTGTTCAGATAGCCGCTGGCACCTTGCTTGAGCAAGGTGGTCGCGTAGTGCGTTTCCGGATAGCCGCTGAGGATCAGCACGGGCAGACCGGGTTCGCGTGCCTTGATCGCGGCCAACGCGTCGACCCCGCTTTGATCGGGCATCGACAAGTCCATCACGATGACATCGACATCGCCCCGGCGCACCAGGTCGAGTGCTTCGCGACCGTTGGCTGCCTCGCCGGTCACGCGAAGATCGACCTGGTCGGCGAAATATTGCTTCAGGCCCGCTCGTACGATGGCATGGTCATCGACTATTACTACTCTGATCATTGTGGGAGCCTCTCGGCAAAACAAAGCGACTGTGTGGTCAGCCTCCAGGCTGGAGTTTAGAGCCTGTCTCCAACCTCGACGCCAGCGGCTGCGCAAGACCGGCCGAGCTAGCCTTCAGTGCGTGGCAATATCAGTTCGAACAGCGTGCCCTGGCGGTCGCGCGAGCGACCGACAAACGAGCCGCCGTGCGCCCGTGCAACGCGCTCGGTTGCGTGCAGGCCGGGTCCGACCTGCGACGGCGGCAGGCCTGGGACCGGGCGGCCGCCACCGAACAGATGCTGGCAGGCCGCATCCGGAAGCACCAGATCCATCGTGACGCGCAAAGCCAGCGAGCGCAGCGAGTGGCCGTCGACCTGGACTCTCACTGGTACGCCAGCCCCGTGAATCGCACACAAGAGCAGCAATTGATCCAGGGCCTCGCCGATCAGGACCGGGTCGAAAACGCCACGCACGTCCTCGCCATCCACCTGCAAAGTCACATCGATGCCGGCCAGCATGAATTCTGACGCCACATCGATCCGGTTTCTGGCGAGTGCGGCCAGATCGGTTTGCACCAGTTCGGGCCTCAAGTCATCACCTGGCAGGCTCGACAGGTTGACCAGGTGATCGACCTGACGACCAAGCGTTGCGGTGGCTGCCTTCATGCGTTCGCCGGCTTGCCGCAGGCCGGCCTGGTCCGCCCGGCGGATTACCAGCTCGGCGTTGAGTGCCAGGGCAGCCAATGGCGTACGAATGTCATGCGACAAGGCGCCGATCATCAAGGCGTTGAGCCGCGACAGCCGCTTGGTTTCTTCGAGTCTGTCGGCCATCTCGCGCTGCTGCTGGTGAAGATCCATGAAGACATGTACCTTGGCCGCCAGCGCGCGTTGATCTTCTGCGTGGTACAGGAAATCGACCATGCCACCTTCAAAACTCGGGAACTCGGTGACCGGCTGGCGCTCGCCTCGTGACAGCAGCACGATCGGAATCCGACGCATGCGCTCGACATTGCGAATTTGCCGGATCAGCTGAAAACCATCGATGTCGTTCAGCTTTATCGCCATCAGAACCAGTGCAATGTCGCTGGTCTCGAGCATTCGCAATGCGGCAGCACCGGATTCGACCTGCAAGATCGACACGCCGTCACCTCGCAGCGTTGCTTCGATCGCCGCCCGGTGGTCCGGTTCATCGTCTATGACCAGAATCAGGTATGGGCTTGAATTCATGAGCGTTTGGTGGACATTCGTGCTAACCAGCGGTCGATTCAGATTTTGCCCGTTCCGGCGCGCTGTCTACAGGGTGATTTTGCCTTCCTCTGGCGCTGACCGCTATAGGCGCACGCCTACATGTATCCGCGGCAGAACAGCGAACCTGCCATGGCCTGACCGAGATGAGAATCGCAGGCGGCTGCGGTTCGGTACCAGCGGTGGTAGGCTTTGAGGCGAGCTGACGCCGTATCGTCAGCCAGCGCCCACGATCGCCACCGGAGTGACCCAATGAACGCACCGCTGCCAATCCACCTGGTTCCGGAACTGAAACCCCGCCCCGTTCCGGCCGAGATGCTTGATCTGCTTCGCCGGCAATTCGGCGAACGTTGTTCGACAGCGATGGCGGTGCGGGTTCAGCACGGCCGCGACGAGTCGCCAATCGACGCCCCGCCGCCCGAAGTGGTGATCTTCTGTGAAAGCACGGCCGATGTGGCCGAGGCGATCAAGCTGGCCGACCGGTTTGCGGTGCCGGTGATTCCGTTCGGGGTCGGATCGTCGCTCGAAGGGCATCTGTTGGCGGTGCAAGGCGGGATCAGTCTGGACCTGGGCCGCATGAACCGCGTATTGGCGGTGCAGTCCGAGGACCTCACGGTCACCGTGCAGGCGGGCGTCACCCGCAAGCAGTTGAACGACGAGATTCGCCACACCGGTCTGTTCTTTCCGATCGACCCGGGCGCGGATGCCACGCTTGGCGGCATGAGCGCGACCCGCGCCAGCGGTACCAACGCCGTGCGCTACGGCACGATGCGCGAAAACGTGCTCGGCCTGCAGGTTGTCACCGCGCAGGGCGAAATCATCGAAACCGGCACGCGTGCACGCAAGTCGTCGGCCGGTTACGACCTGACGCGGCTGATGATCGGCAGCGAAGGCACACTTGGCGTGATGACCGAGGTCACGCTGCGCCTGTATCCGCAGCCCGAGGCGATCTCGGCTGCCACCTGCAGCTTTCCGAGCATCGATGCAGCCGTACGGGCGACGATCCAGATCATCCAGATGGGCGTGCCGATTGCGCGCTGCGAGTTGCTCGATGCCAATTCGGTGCGTGCGGTCAACCGGCACGACAAGCTGTCGCTGCAGGAGTCGCCGATGCTGCTGATGGAATTCCACGGCAGCGAAGCCAGCGTGGCCGAACAAGCCGCGACGGTGCAGGAGGTCGCGAGCGAATTTGGCGGCGAAGGTTTCGATTGGGCCACCACGCCCGAACAGCGCAACAAGCTGTGGACGGCCCGTCACCATGCCTACTTTGCGGCATTGCAGACCAAACCGGGATGCCGTTGCGTGACCACCGACACCTGTGTGCCGATTTCGCGCCTCGCCGATTGCATCAACGAAAGCGTGGCCGAGGTCGAGCCGTCCGGCTTGCCATATTTCATTGTCGGCCATGTGGGTGACGGCAATTTCCACCTCGGCTATCTGGTCGATCCTTCGATACCGCAGGAGCGCGAAACCGCCGAGCGGCTGAATCGCCAGTTGGTCGAGCGCGCATTGCGCATGGATGGCACCTGTACCGGCGAACACGGCATCGGCTTGCACAAGATGGATTTCCTGATCAGCGAAGCCGGTGCCGGCGCGGTGTCGATGATGCGCAGGCTCAAGCTGGCACTCGACCCGAAGAACATCATGAATCCCGGCAAGATATTTGCCTTGTGAACATGTCAGCAGGCTGGCTGCCGCTTGGGAGTCATCGATGATGGCGCGACGTCTTTTGGCCTCGCCAAGAACCCGGCACCCATCCTGAGCGATGGGCCGCATCGTTTTGGCATGGGAGCTTGGCGCCGGTTTGGGTCATGCGATGCCGCTGAGCCGGCTTGCACAAGCCTTGCTCGATCGGGGCCACGACGTTCACCTGGTGTGGAAGGATCTCGCTTCGTGCAGCAGCCTGTTCGGAAACCAGCTCGAAAGCGGGCGGCTTCACCTGTGGCAGGCGCCGCTCTGGCTATACAGTTTGCAAGGTCTTCCGGAAGCCGCCAACTATTCCGAGCTGCTGCTGCAGGCGGGTTATCTCGACGAGGGCGCGATGATCGCCATCGCGCGCGCTTGGCTCGCGTTGATGGCTGCGATCGAGCCCGACCTGCTCGTTTGCGATCACGCGCCGACTGCGCTGCTGGCGTCTCGCGGCCTGCCTTTTTCGAAGGCGATGTTCGGCAATGGATTCGGCATCCCGCCGGCGTGCAGTCCGATGGTTGCGTTGCAGGAGTGGGAACCCGCACCCGAGTCGCGCCTGGCCAGCGCCGATGCACGTGCACTGCTGACCTGCAATCAGGTGCTGGCGGCGCTGCGCCAGCCGCCATTCACGGCCCTGCACGAGTTGCTTGCTGTCGACGAGAAGTTTCTTCTGGGCTGGCCCGAGCTCGACCACTATCGGCCATACCGTACTGCAAAGCCGCTGCGCAGCTGGGGTTGGCCCGAGCCGCGACCGCTCGGCGAGGAGCCGGTTTGGCCGTCGGCTTCAGGGCCGCGCATTCTGGCCTATCTGCCGCGCGAACATCCCGCATTTGATGCGGTTGTCGCTTGCCTGAGTAGCGGGCCCTGGGCGACGTCTTTGCTTGTTCCTGGAGCGGCAGACGACGAAGTTCGAAGTTGCATCAATTCGCGCTTGCACATCACTAATCGGCCGATCCATATCACGCGCGGATTGGAAATGGCCGATTTGCTGCTGTCGCATTCGGGCAGCGGAAGCTTGTATCACGCGCTGTCGGCCGGGTTGCCGGCCGTGTTGCTGCCGACGCACTTCGAACAAATGTTGCTGGCTCGTCGGGTGGCTTCGGCCGGGGCGGGAGTTTTCTTGTGGCCGCACGAAGTTCAACATTCGCTGACCAAGGCCATCAACGCGGTCACGGGCTCACCAGGCTTTGCCGCAAGCGCGCGGGCGCTGGCTGCGCGCAACGATGCTTCGGTTCATGGCGATGTGCCGGCGCGCATGGCCTCGCGATGCGAGCAACTCAGCGCGCCGGCCCGCTGACCGACCAGCGTTTTTGCACCGCACCCGAGCTGTCGACGCTTTCAAGCTGCACGCCGAAGCCCCACAGGCGAGCCACGTGTTTCAGCATCTCCTGGGCG
The DNA here is from genome assembly GCA_039932405.1 of Ideonella sp. Lineage (GTDB taxonomy): Bacteria > Pseudomonadota > Gammaproteobacteria > Burkholderiales > Burkholderiaceae_C > Ideonella_A. Next base: position 1,589 of record JBDTQC010000076.1, on the reverse strand, counting down.
CTGTCGTGCAGCGGCCGATCGTTGTGCTGAACGTGACGCAGCGTCAATGAGCGATCACCGCGCAAGTTGACATTCCAGACCTGAATATTCGGCTCGCGTGCGCCGAGGTCGTACTGGTTCGACAGCATCTGCCGAACTTCCCGGTATCCGGCCTCGTCGTGGATGGCGGCAACCTCGAGTTCGCTCGCCTTCTCGTCGTCGCGAATCGCGAACAGGCGGAAGTCGCGCATCAGACGTGGCGAAAGGTACTGACCGATGAAGCTTTCGTCCTTGAAATTGCGCATCGCGTGGTCGATGACCTCGAGCCAGTCGCCGCCTGCGATGTTGGGAAACCACTGCCGGTCTTCGTCGGTCGGGTGCTCGCAGATGCGCTTGATGTCGGTATACATCGCGAACCCGAGCGCGTAGGGATTGATGCCGTTGTAGCCTCGGTCGGTGACACGCGGCTGATACACCACGTTGGTGTGCGACTTCAGCCATTCGATCATCGTGCCGTCGGTCAGGTGACCGTCGTCGTACATCGTATTGAGCAACTTGTGGTGCCAGAACGTGGCCCAGCCTTCGTTCATCACCTGGGTCTGTCGCTGAGGGTAGAAATACTGCGCTACCTTGCGAACGATGCGCACCACTTCGCGTTGCCAGGGTTCGAGCAGCGGCGCGTTCTTCTCGATGAAATAGAGCAGGTTTTCCTGGGGCTCGGCCGGAAAGCGCTGGTCCTGCGTTTCCCCGGAGGATTTTTCGGCTTTAGGTGGCAGCGTGCGCCACATGTCGTTGATCTGCTGCTGTGCGTAGGCCTCGCGCTCGGCACTGCGCAATGTTTCCTGCGCAAGACTGAGCTTGCCAGGGCGTCGGTAGCGATCGACGCCGTGGTTCATCAGGGCATGACAACTGTCGAGCAACTGCTCGACCGCATCGATGCCGTGGCGCTCTTCGCATTTGCCGACATACTCTTTCGCATAGACGAGGTAGTCGATGATGGAGCCGGCGTCGGTCCACATGCGAAACAGGTAGTTGCCCTTGAAGAAACTGTTGTGTCCGTAGGCGGCATGCGCGATCACCAGCGCCTGCATGGTCATCGTGTTTTCCTCCATCAGATAGCTGATGCAGGGGTTGCTGTTGATGACGATTTCGTAGGCCAAGCCCATGTGCCCGCGCCGGTAGTTCTTCTCGGTCGAGATGAATTCCTTGCCATAGCTCCAGTGCCGGTAGTTGACGGGCATGCCGACCGAGGCATAGGCGTCCATCATCTGCTCGGCGGTGATGATCTCGAGCTGGTTCGGATAGGTGTCGAGGCCGAAACGCTCGGCCGTCTCCCGGATCACCTGGTGATATTGTTCGATCAGGTCGAACGACCAGTCGTTTGGCGATGGCAAGGGATGAAGGGCCTTGGCCGGCGTGATGATCGAGGCCGCACGCATGGGCGGCGGAGGGACAACGATCGGAACGATATGGAGCGGGGTGGGTGCCAGCACCGGCCCGATCCCGATCATCGGAGCTTCGCGGTAGTCCTGGCTCATTGGGCGGCCCCTTCTTTCTTGAACAAGTCCCGGAATACCGGGTAGATTTGAGATGGCTCGGTGGCCTTGCGA